>CAZCIV010000042.1:0-12699 GCA_964498595.1 uncultured Flavobacterium sp. | reverse complement strand
TAATTTAAACACATGGGGTTTTATCCTGATACTGTTTTTAATATGTTCCTTATACTTATGGGCATCAAAAATGTTCTCTAAGTTTGCATTAGTATTTAGTACTATTTTTGTAATATTTATTATTTTTAGTTTCAGTAGGACAGCATATAGTTTAACAGCTATAATTTTATTTTGGGCTATCTTTTATGTAAATAAATCAAATATTAAAAATTTAATTTTTCCCTTATTTTTTTTAATTTTCATCGTTCTTTTTAAGGATCAATTGAATGTGTTTAATTTACAAATTCCAGATTCAGCATTGACATTTTTTGAAGATAAGTCTGATAATTATGCTGATGACCTTATTAATACACGCTTTTATTTGATTAATATTGAGCCATTAGTTAGTAATTATAGTATATTTAATCCAGTTCAAATGTTAGTTGGAGATGGGGTTTCTGTCCAGCATAGTTTTATATCACATTCTTTGATTGTAACAGGTTTTTTAGGTTTCATACTTTTCATTAAACGCTATTTTTATGCTATTAAATACAGCTTTAAAAATATTAAAATGAAAAAGAGAATTATTTCATCGAAGTTTTTAATATTAATTATTATAGTTGTATTAATAAATGATTTTGTAACTAATGTATCTTCATTTCTTCCATTTGCAGCTTATTTATCCGCTATAATAACAGCATTGTTTTTTGCTGAAATTGATTCTAAAACAAGTTTAAATTCAAGAATTAATTATGGACATTAAAAAAAACATTATTTTTCCAATAGAGTTTGACCATCTAGAAGGTGGAATGATAAAAAGTGTCATATCTCTTGCAAAATTTTTAGTTACAGATTTTAATGTTTTCTTTTTGGCATATAAAAATGCTGAAATATTAAATATAGATGAAAGAATTAATAATTTAATTTTGCAGAATCCTTGGTCTATTTCAATAAGTGCTCCAATTAAAACATGCAAAACTTATTTGGAGGTTCGAGGTTTGTTAGATAAATTTGAAAAGGAAAACACATTTATTTTTACAAATAATGTGGGTAGTGAACTTATTTTTTCGGGTTTTGGTTTTTTCCCTTTACCATTTAAAAGAGTATTTGTTTCAAGAGGAGGTTCATATAAAGGTAAGACGGGATGGTTTTTGAAAAAAGGCTTTAGAAGTGTACATAGATTTGTTGCAATTTCAGAAAATCAAAAGGATATTCTTATGAAAATTGGAATTGAAGAGTCATTGATTACTAAGATTCACAATGGAGTCCCTGTAAATGAGTTTTATACCAATAATAAAGATTCATCCATTAAGAATTTATCTATAGTAGGTTACATAAACGCAAATAAAAATCAAATATTAGGTATTGAGGCACTCAGTGAATTGTTGAAATTTTATCCAGAATTGAAACTAAATATATACGGGGTTGCTTTTTCTGAATCTGATAAACTTTATAAAGATAAACTCAATAAGAGAATAATAGAATTAGGCTTAAGTAATAATGTGATTTTTAATGGTTTTGAAACAGATCAGTCAATAATTTTCGCAAACACTGATATTTTAATTTCAACTTCTTTATCAGAAGGGTTTGGTAGATCAGTAGCTGAGGCAATGGGACATGAAGTGGCTTGTGTTGGTTTAGCTACCTCAGGTGGTTTATTAGATATAATAACTAATAATTTTGATGGTATTTTGATAGAAGGAAAAAAATCAGAATTGGTAAATGCATTAAAGAAATTAATTGAAGATGATGCATTCAGAAAAAAGATAATTTCTAATGCTTTAATGACTTACAATACAAGATTTACAGAGGAAATAATGTGTAACAATTATTTAAAATTTTTAAAAGAAAATTTAAAATGAAAATATTGTATTTATATGCTGAGCTAATGGGATATCAAATTCCTATATTTAAAGAATATGTTGTTTCATATGAGGCTGAAGTACATGTCGTTCATTGGGATAAAAAAAAGCTGACTCCCTATACACCTTCAGATATGGATGGAGTTACTTACTACAATCGATCAGAATACAATTATGAAAATATTTTAAACTTAACAGAAAAAATAAACCCATCTTTGGTATATGTTTCTGGATGGATGGATAAAGATTATATAAAAGTTTGTAAAAAATTAAAAAGAAGAGGGGTTACAATTGTAGCGGGCAGTGACACACAATGGAAAGGAAATATAAAACAAACAATAGGTTCTATTTATTTTCGTTTATTTTTGAAAAAAAACTTTCATAAAATATGGGTAGCTGGTCCATATCAATATGAATATGCTAGAAAGTTAGGGTTTAAAAAAAGAGAAATAATTTTTAATTGTTTAAGTGCTGATACTGAAATGTTTTCTCAATGTTTTCATGAGAAATCAAGCAATTTAATATATCCTAGAAAGTTTTTATTTTTAGGTAGATTTGAAGAAATTAAAGGAATACAGTTATTGTTAGAAGCTTGGGCAAATATAAAAGATAAAAAGGGATGGTCTCTTACATTTATAGGTAATGGTAGTCTAAAAGAATTAATATCTAATCAGAAAGATGTAGAAGTGCATGATTTTATGCAACCTTTGGAATTATCTAAAAGTTTGTATCAATATGGTTGTTTAGTATTACCTAGTATAAAAGAACCATGGGCATTGGTTATACATGAAGCAATGGCGGCAGGTATACCCGTTATTGCCTCTGACGCTTGCGGTTCAGCATCAGTTTTTATAATACCAAAATTTACAGGTTATACATTTGTGTCAGAAAACACTAAAGACTTAGAAAAGAAAATAGTTGAGTTTATCAATCTAAAAGAAAAAGATTTTTTTGAATTATCTTCTAACTCTTTTAAAAGAAGTACTATTATTACACCTAAAATAGCAGCAGCAAGTTTTATTTCTGCATTAAATATTTACTAATGAAAATAGCAATTGATGCCACTAACATAAAAGCAGGAGGAGGTTTAACTCATCTAAAACAAATTGTTGAAAATAACAAAAGTGAAGATGTAGAGTTAACACTTATTGGAGGAAAATGGCTTGAAAATATAAAAGATTCTATTTTAACAAAAAAAATGATTTATGAAGATGAATTTGCAGATATTCCTAAACAAGAATTTTTTAAAAAATTTAAGTTACCAAAATTATTAGAGAAATTTGAAATTGCACTAATACCTGGAGGGACATTTTATTCTAAAAAAATTAATTATGTGAGTATGTCACAAAACATGTTAATTTTTGAAGAAAAAGAGAGGAATAGATTTCCTTTTTCATTTAATTGGTTTAGGTATATTATTTTAGAGAAATTACAGTTAAAATCTTTTAAAGATGCTAAAGGAATAATATATATATCAAATTACGCAAAAGTGTATATTGAAAATAAATATCCTTTACTAAAGAATAAAAAATCAAAAGTTATTTATCATGGTATCTCTAATGAATTTAGGCAAGAGCCAAAATTACAGCAACCCATAAATGAATATACAAAAGAAAATCCTTATGTGATTTCTTATATTTCAATAATAAATTTTTATAAACACCAATGGAACGTTGTAGAAGCTGTAAAAAAATTAAGAAGTGAAGGGTACTACATAAAACTTAATTTAATTGGTTCAATGAATCCGTCATGTAAGGAAAAATTAGAAAATTCCATAAAAGGAGCAGAAGATTTTATATTTTATGAAGGACATGTTCCTTATAACGAAATTTCAAATCACTATAAATCAACAAATTTATTTGTATTTGCTTCAACATGCGAGAATATGCCTAATATCTTGTTAGAAGCTATGTCTGCGGGTTTACCAATTTTATCATCAGATTTTGGTCCAATGCCTGAAATATTAAAAGATGCAGGTGTTTATATGAATCCTACAAGTATTCATTCCATATATGAGAATTTAAAAAAAATGGTGTTGAATGAAGACCTAAGAAAAGAAATTTCGGAAAAAGCGTATGAATATTCCAAAGACTTCTCATGGGAAAGAACAGCCAATGAGACCTTTACATTTTTAAAAGAAATTGCATTAGAAAATAAAAAATAAAAGATGAAACAAATCATACAATCCTTTAAAACAGGACAAACCATATTAGAAGAAGTACCAGCACCTCAAGTAGCTAGAGGGACCGTATTAATTCAAACTACTCGCTCGTTAGTTTCCCTAGGAACAGAACGTATGCTTGTAGAATTTGGAAAATCTAATCTAATTTCTAAAGCACGACAACAACCTGATAAAGTTAAGCAAGTCTTAGATAAAATTAAAACAGAAGGTTTATTACCTACTTTAGAAGCTGTTTTTAATAAATTGGGAGAACCTTTACCTTTAGGTTATTGTAATGTTGGAAAAGTAATTGCTGTTGGAGAAGGAGTAAGCGAATTTAAAGTGGGTGATAGAGTGGCTTCTAATGGACAACATGCCGAATTTGTTTCTATACCTAAGAATTTAGTGGCTCATATTCCAGACAATGTAACAGATGAACAAGCTGCTTTTACCGTTATTGGTTCCATAGGTTTACAAGGAATTAGACTTTTAAATCCTACTTTAGGAGAAACAGTAGTAGTTACCGGATTGGGATTAATAGGCCTTTTAACAGCTCAATTACTAGTAGCTAATGGTTGCAAAGTGATTGGTGTTGATATAGATGAAAGTAAATTAGCTTTAGCTAAACAATGGGGTATTATTCCTTTTAATCCAAAAAATGGAGATGTAGTCAAATTTGTTGAAGAAAACACCAATGATGTTGGAGCTGACGGTGTAATTATTACAGCTTCTGCTAAAACAGATGAAATCATTTCTCAAGCGGCAAAAATGTCTCGTAAAAGAGGTCGAATCATTTTAGTGGGTGTTATTGGCTTAAATTTAAGTAGAGCTGAATTCTACGAAAAAGAATTGTCATTTCAAGTATCTTGTTCTTATGGACCTGGTCGTTATGATGAAAATTATGAAAATAGAGGAATAGATTATCCTTTGCCTTTTGTAAGATGGACAGAAAAAAGAAATTTTGAGGCTATTTTGCAATCCATTGCTTCAGGGAAATTGCATGTAAACGAAATGATTACCGAAGTAATTCCGTTGGATGATTATTTGCAAATTTATGGAGAAATTGGTTCCAGTAAAGCTATAGCTTCCATTCTAAAATATAAAGAAACCAATGTAGTTCCTCAAAATACCATTCAATTAAAAGAAGCTAATTATTCAGGTCAAAAAGGAGTAATTGGAGTAATTGGTTCAGGGAATTTTACCAAAATGACTATGTTGCCTGCTTTAAAAGGAAGTGGTGCTAATTATAAATACATTGCCAGTAAAGGTGGTGTGAGTGGCACTGCAATGGCTCAAAAACATGGCTTTTCGCATTCTACTACTAATGTTGATGATGTATTGAAAGATGGTGAAGTAGATTTGGTTTTAATTACCACTAGACACAATCTACATGCAAATATGACTGTTAAATGTTTAGAGGCTGGAAAACATGTCTTTGTAGAAAAGCCTTTAGCTTTAAATACGGAAGAATTAGAAAATGTTATTGCAGCTCAACAGCAATCAGGCAAAACGGTTATGGTTGGTTTCAATAGACGATTTTCACCCCATGCTGAAAAAATGAAATCGCTTTTGGGTAATTCGCAAATGAACGTTATAGCTACTATGAATGCTGGAAATATTCCTGCCAATGTATGGGTGCATGATATGTTAGTAGGTGGTGGAAGAATCATTGGAGAGGCTTGCCACTTTATAGATTTAATAACTTATCTAACAGGTAGTAAGGTTAAAGCAGTTTGTATGAATGCTATGGGAGTTAATCCAGAAGAAAATACCGATAATGCGACGATTTTATTAAAATATGAAAATGGTTCTACTGGAGTGATTAATTATTTTTCTAACGGTTCCAAAGCTTATTCTAAAGAACGTGTTGAAGTATATTCTCAAGAGCGAACTTTAATTATGGATAATTTTAGAAAAACAGAAGGTTTTGGTTTTAAAGGTTTTTCAAAATTGAAAACCAAATTAGATAAAGGGCATAAAAACCAATTTCATAAGTTGATTGCTCAAACCAAAAATGGTGGTTCAGCTTTAATTCCATTTGATGAAATTGTGAATACAACTAAAGCTTCATTTGCAGCTATTGAAAGTTTGAAAGCCAATCAGTGGATTGAATTATAATTGAAAAAAAATTAAGCCATTGAATATTAAATTAGCTTTTCAACTTTTTCAGAATATGGGACTTCGCTATACGTCCTATAGAATTCGTCATGAGGTTGAAAAAAGATTGGGTTTTTTGAAAAAGAAGCATCCTATAAATCCAGACACTAAAAACTTTATTTCACTTGATGAGTGGAGAAAGGCTTCCATTCCATTTGTAATAACAGAAAAAGAACTATTACAGTTTGAAAAACATTCCAGTGATAACTTAAAAGAAAAAGCTACTAAAATACTAAATGGTGAAATTTGTTTTTTTAGTTCAGATTGGAAGAAACTTGGAACTTCGTATGATTGGATAACTAATCCAGAAACAGGTTTTCAATATGACATTTCAAAACATTGGTCTGAAATTAATGATTTTAATCCTGCTAATGGTGACATAAAATATGTTTGGGAGAAATCAAGATTCACTTATTTATTGACTATTATTAGAAATGATTATCATTTTGAGGAAGATCATTCGCAGTTTGTTTTTTCTGAAATTGAAAGTTGGATTGATGCAAATCCCATCAATCAAGGACCTAACTGGAAGTGCAGTCAAGAAATTTCATTACGCTTATTCAATTGGTTATATGCTTTGTATTTTTACAAAAACTCAGAAGCATTAACGGAAGCATTATGGAATAAAATTCAAAATGTTATTTATTGGTCATTACATCATGTTTATCATCATATTGACTTTTCTAGAATTGCCGTAAGAAATAATCATGCTATTACGGAAACTTTAGCACTTACAGTAAGTGAATTGCTATTTCCTTTTATACCAGAAACTAAAAAATGGTCAGCTGACGGTAGAAAATGGTTAGAACAAGAAATAGCTTATCAAGTCTATGAAGATGGTACTTTTTTGCAATTTAGTATGAATTATCATCGTGTTTTGGTGCAATTGTTTTCGTTTGGTATTGCTTTGACTGAAAAACACAAAAAACCATTTTCAAAATTATTTTACTCAAGAGCTTACAAAAGTGTCTATTTTTTATACCAGTGTTTACAGCATGAAAATGGCTATTTACCTAATTATGGAGCAAATGATGGGGCTTTGTTTTTTCCTTTAGCAGATAGTGAATATAGAGATTATAGACCGCAATTAAATACATTACATCGCATTTTAATGGGTCAAAAATTATTTGATGATGATGCAATTAATGAAGATTACCAATGGTTACAAGCAGAAGCAAAGCCTAATTTTGATTTTGAAAAAATAATACAAGAAAAAGGGGTAATCTCTTTTAAAAATGGAGGCTATTACACTTGTAGAACAACTACATCTTTTACCTTTATTCGCTGTGGTAATCATAAAGACAGACCTTCTCATGCCGATAATTTACACATGGATGTTTGGATAGAAGGGAAGAATGTTTTAAGAGATTCAGGAACATACAAATACAATACGTCAAAAGAACTTTCTGATTATTTTACTGGAACTAAAGCACACAATTGCGTACTAGTTAATGAGCAATCTCAAATGCTAAAAGGAAGTCGTTTTATTTGGTACTATTGGACACAGTGTGTAAATGCAAAATGGCAAGAATCAGCAGATTACTATGTCTTTACAGGTGAAATAAATGCATTTAAACAATTAAATGCTAAAGGAATTCACAAGCGTGAAATTAAAATTGCTAAGAATGAAAATGAATGGCTAATTAGGGATGAAATTTTACATTTAGATGATTTTTCTAAGAAACAAGTTTGGCATTTTGATGATAATGCCCTAGCTTTTTCAAGCTCTAAAGATGCATCCTTTTCTGAGGAACTATCTTTTGATTCCAGTTATTATGGTCAAAAAAAACAAGGTAAAGCTATTTCTTTTACTTTTGAACGTGAAATACAAACTAAAATAAAATACCAGAATTAATATACCATGAGAATTTTACTTTTACACCAATACTATTTAGAAGATGATGATCATGGTGGTTCTAGATGGAATGAAATCACCAAGCAATGGGTTGAAAATGGGCATCATGTTCAGGTTATTGCAGGAATGATGCATTACAACTCTAGTGAAAAAAGAACTGAATATAAAGGAAAATGGTTTAAGAAAAAGAAACAAGGTGTCATTGATGTAATGCGTTGTCATGTTTCGGAAACCTATAATTCTAATTTTATAGGTAGACTTTGGGCTTATTTTTCATTCGTTTTTTCAAGTCTTTGGGCTGGCTTATTTAAAGTTGGAGGAAAATATGATGTAATAATTGTAAGTTCTCCACCCTTATTTATAGGAATAAGTGGTTATTTAATATCACTCTTTAAAAGAACTCCATTTGTTTTTGAAATAAGAGATTTATGGCCAGAATCGGCAATCGACACTGGAGTTGTTACCAATGGTTTGATCATCAAATTAGCTTACGCTCTTGAAAAGTTTATTTATAAAAAAGCAACCTTAATCAATGTGTTAACCCCAGCTTTCAGAAATACACTAATTGAGAAAAAAGGTATAAATCCAGAAAAAATTATTTTCATTCCAAATGCTGCAGATTTTTCACTTTCAGATGACTTATTGAAAAATTTTAATATAAGTCAATTCAAGAAAGAGCATGATTTAGATGATAAATTTATCATCACTTATGTTGGTGCTCATGGTGTAGCCAATCATTTAGTTCAAGTTCTAGAAACTGCCAGTTTAGTTAAGGATACCAATGTTGTCTTTCTTTTAATTGGCGATGGAATGGAGAAACAAAGATTAAAAGAATTGGCAAAAAGTAATGAAATCAGTAATGTTAGATTTATAGACCCTGTTCCAAAAGCAGATGTGTTTAAGTATATATTGGCTTCAGATATGGGGACATCAGTTTTAAAAAATGTAGAAACTTTTAAGACTGTTTATTCAAACAAAACCTTTGATTATATGTCCTGTAAAAAACCCATTTTAATGGCCATAGATGGTGTTTCTAGAGAGTTAGTTGAAGAAGCAAATGCTGGTGTTTTTGTAGAGCCTGAAAATCCTAAAGATTTTGCATTAAAAATAAAACAATATCTTTCTAATACTGAAAAAGGTGTTGTTCAAGGAGAAAGTGGTTATTCATTTGCAAAACAGAATTTTGACAGAACTGTTTTAGCGGATAAGTATATAAGTTTAATTCAATCTAAGATTTCTTAAATGTATAATTCCTTTTTCAAAAGACTACTCGATTTTACAGCCGCCTTACTTGGTTTGTTAGTACTAAGTCCATTATTTATATTAGTTACTATTGGCTTGTTTTTTGCCAATCAAGGAAAACCTTTTTTCTTTCAAATTCGTCCGGGTAAAGACGAAAAATTATTTCGAATTGTTAAGTTCAAGACTATGAATGAATGATATAAGAGAAGAGAAATGCTTCCTTTTTTAGTAAAATTTACATAAATAATCGATTTGTTATCGATTATCTGTGTAAAAAACACTATTTTTATAACTTTAACTAGTGCTCCTGATGGTAATTAGTTTAATTTAGAACCATTCTTGTTCCTTGTGTTGTCATGCTTACTTTACTTAAAGTTTACCGATTTTTAAATGACTGGCTTTGTTTTAGCGTTAAAAATTTGTATTTTTAATTTTACTACAGGATTCAAAAAAAATATTAATTACACTTAAAGAAATGAATAAGTCTGAATTTATCCATAAACTAGCCGAACTCGAATGGGAAGATTTTGAGGTTAAAGAAGCTAAAGCTGAAGTGCCTAAATCCTCTTGGGAGACGGTTAGTGCTTTTGCTAATTCTTCGGGAGGTTGGCTTGTATTTGGAGTAAAACAAATTGGAAAATTTTTCGAAATTCAAGGGGTTACTAATCCTGAAAAAATAGAACAAGATTTTTTAAGTATTCTTAGAGGTGATAAATTCAATGTTTCTTTAGTTCCTAAATCGATAAAATATATTTTTGAAGGCAAGACCGTTCTTGCTTTTTATATTTCGGCTTCCAATAGAAAGCCTGTTTACTTTAATCAGCAGGTTAATACCTATATTAGAAGAGGCAGTGCAGATAATAAAGCAACCAAAGAAGAAATTGATGCTATGTATCGTGACCAATCTTTTGGCACCCAATCTTCTGAAATTGCCTTGGGAACGAATCGTAATAGTTTAAGCGAGAGCTCCTTGTTGCGCTATCGAAATTATATGGCACGTTTTAATCCTAATGTAAGTTATAATCGATATGATGAAGATGAGTTTTTGCAAAAGCTACGCATTATAGAGAATGGAAGTTGTACGTATGGTGGTTTATTAGTTTTAGGAAAAAGAGCCGTAATTGAAAAATATTTTCCTGATTTCCGCATTGATTTATTGGAGGTTCCGGGGACTTCTTATTCCGATGCTCAATCTCGATATACATTTCGTTTAGACGAACAGGAAAATTTATGGGAATATTATTTTGAGTGTTTTATTAGATTGAAACAAAAAGTTGATGTTACTTTCAAACTTTCTTCTGAAGGTTTTGGAGAAGAGCTTTCCACAGGGCTAACGGCTATTAGAGAGGCGCTAGTGAATTTATTAATGCACGCGGATTATTTTTCACCGGCTCATTCTAGAATTCGAATTTTTACCAATAGAATTGAATTTTTCAATCCAGGTGGTTTGCCGAAACCAATTGAAGAATTAAAAGAAAAGGATCTTTCCATTCCACGAAATCCGATTATATCAAAACTTTTTAGAATGGTCAAATTAGCTGAAAATGCTGGTTTTGGCTTTGATAAAATGGAGTCTAATTGGTTGCAATATAACCAATCGATGCCTGAATACCAATTAGCATTTGATTCCGTTACCACTTGTTTTACTCTTACGACTGTTGATGAAAGAGGGGTTGCCAAGCAAGTTACCCCGCAAGTTACCCCGCAAGTTACCCCGCAAGTTACCCCGCAAGTAGATTATTTAATGAAATGCCTATCATCCAATACAAGTTTTACAAGAGATGTGCTACAAGCTGTAGTGGGATTAAAAGATAGGGAAAATTTTCGTTTGAATTATCTAAAGCCGGCATTAGAACTTGGCTTGATAGAAATGACCCTTCCACACAAACCTAATAGCAAATTGCAGCGGTATCATTTAACTGAAAAAGGAGTTGAATGGAAACAAAAAACACAAAACGAAACCTTGTAATTCATGTATAAAAATTATTTTAAACGCCTATTTGATTTTACAGCTGCCTTAGTTGGTTTGTTACTGCTAAGTCCTATATTTATATTAGTTACTATTGGCTTGTTTTTTGCCAACCAAGGGAAGCCTTTTTTCTTTCAAATTCGTCCGGGTAAAGACGAAAAATTGTTTCGAATTGTGAAGTTTAAGACGATGAATGATAAAAGGGATTCGGATGGGAATTTGTTATCCGATGCGGAGCGATTGACTAGAATAGGTCGTTTTGTGCGAAAGACCTCGTTAGATGAGATTCCGCAATTGTTGAATGTTTTGAAAGGCGATATGAGTTTGATAGGGCCTCGGCCTTTGTTAGTACAATACTTGCCTTTGTACAATGCGGAGCAAAAAAAACGTCATGATGTTCGTCCTGGAATTACTGGTTGGGCGCAAGTTAATGGTAGAAATGCAATCAGTTGGGAGCAGAAGTTTGCCTATGATGTTTGGTATGTAGAACATTGTTCTTTATTTTTGGATTTAAAAATTTTACTGAGAACTATTCAGAAGGTGGTTCAGTCGGAAGGCATTAATGCGAATCAGGAAGTGACTATGGAGCCGTTTAGGGGGAATTCTAATCTGCTTGTTTTTGGTGCTGGAGGTCATGCTAAAGTGGTGGTAGATTGTATAGAAGTGGAAGGGAAGTATACTGTGGCTGAAATTTTAGATGATGCTGAGGTGACACAATTTATAGGGAATTATAAAGTTAATTTACGAAATAAAGCTACTGATTATGCCAGTTTTGATGCGATTATCGCTATTGGAAATCCAATGCATAGAGAAGGTTTAGTACAACAACTTAAGACAAATTTTATTATGACGATTCATCCAAGTGCCGTAGTATCCAATCATGCTGAATTAGGCTCAGGCTGTCAAGTATTTGCTACGGCTGTTATTAATGCGGGTGCGAAAATAGGGGAGCATTGTATCATCAATACTGGTGCCATTATTGAACACGATTGTGAATTAGGGGATTATGTACATGTGGCTCCCAATGCTACTTTAGGGGGGAATGTTAAAGTAGGCGCAAAAACGCATATAGGAATAGGAGCTAGTATCAAACAAAATGTAGTTATTGGTAAAAGCGTTATCATTGGAGCAGGTGCTGTAGTATTAGATGATCTTCCTGATAACTGTACGGCGGTGGGTGTTCCTGCTAAGCCGATAAAGTTTCATTAAATCCGCTATTGCGGATTTTTTTTGATGGTGGCTTCGAGAGCCTCTGCCACCATCGAGGGCATTTCGACAAGCTCAATGTGACACCTCAGTCACCATTGGGAGCATTTCGACAAGCTCAATGTGATACCTCAGGCAACGTTGAGAGTTTGATGGTGACTTCGAGAGCCTCAGTCACCATCGAGGGCATTTTGACAAGCTCAGTGTGACAATAGGCAACGGCTTTAGTAGTTCTTTTGAAAATGTAATAATAATTTAACGGTGGCTT
>CAZCIV010000041.1:0-12777 GCA_964498595.1 uncultured Flavobacterium sp. | reverse complement strand
CAATATGATGCAATGCCAAAAACTGATTCAAATACGGCGTATACAATTCTTCCAACGCATTATGAATAATAGTTCCCAATGTATTTACTGCGATGTTTTCTTCCACTTCATCGGCTTCGTTAATACGCAAAATGCGTTGCATGTAAAACTGTAATGGATTTCGAATATAATTCGTTAAAGATGATGGCGAAAACCCTTTATCGGTTGCGATTTCGTTCAAACGAGTTAAAATTTTATCCGTTTTTGGAATAGTAACAGGTTCGTATGCTTTTTCCGGTAAAACGGCGTTATAAATTGTGCTTGTAATGTTATGTTTTGGTTGTTTTTCGATTTCCAATTGAGTAATGAAACGACTTTTTTCACCGGCATCGATTCCTTCGTTATCGGTGTTATAAAGCAACCAAATGTTTTTCGCACGCAATAATAAATGGTAAAAGTGATAGCAATAAATGGCATCTTTTTCTTTGTAGGTTGGCAAACCTAATTCCTTTTTCACATCATACGGAATGAATGAATTTTGCGATTTCCCTGCTGGAAATTTACCTTCGTTTACCGAAGTGATAATCACATTTTCAAAATCCAATACGCGGCTTTCTAAAACACCCATTACCTGAAGACCACTCAAAGGTTCGCCTTCAAAAGAAACTTCCGCTAAATCGATAATTTGCTTATAAATCGATTGTAACGATTGTAAACTTTCGATTTGATTATAGGTTTCGTGATAATTAGTTAATTTATTTATCGTTTTAAATACTGAATACACAAAAGCTTTGGTTACTTTTTCTTCGGCATCATCATTACTTAAATGAGATTTTATTGTTAGTAAAACAGCATTTAAATTCGCTAAAATACCAGAAATTGAATCGTCCCATCGAGTAAATAATAGCTCAAAGAATTTATTTTCAGAGTTTGGATATTTCTCTTCGAATAAACTGAATAATTTTTGATTGGAAAAGAAGGTGAAATTGTTGTTATTAATCACTTTTACAACTTCTTCCACTTTGCAATACGGTTCCACCAAAGGATGATTAAGAATATCTAGAACTTCTTTGTAATAGAACGTGTAACTTTTTTCGTTTCGTTGTTTGGCATTGTTATGCAACTTGAATAACTTGCTAATTAATAATTGCGCAGGATTATTTTTACTCGGATAACCCATCGTAATATTCAATGCATCTACCGATTCTGGTAAACCGTATAAAACAGGAAGCAATAGGTTTTCATCACCTAAAACAACCGCAGTATTTTCTAAATTTGAATTTTCAGTTTGAATTTTTTCAATAATTGTTCCTACAATTTTGGCTTGACCAATGCTTTTAGGAGTTCCAATAATTTCAATATTTTTCTCTTCGCTGAAATGATTGACCACCCATTCGAAATCTTGATTTACGAAAGGCTTCCATTCTTTTTTGAACTTTCGAATAAATAAACCAGCATCATGATACGAATCGTTTAAAAAAACGGTATCGATATCCCAGTAGATTTTAGCTTTGTTTTCGTTTGCTAAATGTTTAAATATTTTTTCTTCCGCTTGATTTAGTGCATTGAAACCTGCAAAATAGATTTGATTAGATATTGTTGTTGTAAAAGGAATTAAGTTTTTAACTGCTTGTCTATACAATAAGCCTTGATAACCGATTCCTTTTTTTAATAAATGATTGTAAAACGATTCGTAATACAAGGGTAATTTAGCCCAAAACTCTAAATGAGATGAAATTAATTGTGTTTTATCTTGTGGTTGTAAATCCCAACGTTTTAATGCTTCAATGTCTTCTAAATAAGAGAAAACGTGATTTGGATCTAATAAATAGCGATCAATTTCATTAAAATCTTGAATTGCGGTTTTTGCCCAAATGGCAAACTCTTCAAACGATTGTTGTTTGGTTTTATCGGTTACTAAAAGATAAACCTCGTAGAATTCAAATAATAATTCAATTGGATCAACAGTTCTAAGACCTGAAATATCTTGAATAAAATCTTCAATACTTATGATAGTAGGAGCAAACGAAGTTTTTTCTAATTGATTTTTAAGACTTTCTAAAAGAAATACTTTGGCTCTTTTATTGGGCAAAACAATTAGACAATTTGATAATTCAATATCAGATTGTGATAAAATAATGGCGCTTAACTTATCTAAAAAAGTAATTGTTTTCATTTTATAAAAATAAAAAAACGCCCCGAAATATCGGGACGTTTCTTGTTATATTTTAGAAAGAAATTATTTTACTAATTTCACTTCTACTCTTCTGTTGTTAGCTTTACCTTTAGCAGTTTTGTTAGAATCAACTGGCATAGACTCACCAAAACCTTTAGAAGTTAATCTAGAAGCATCGATACCGTTTTCAACTAAGAAGTTTTTAACAGCTGCTGCTCTATCTTCAGATAATTTTTGGTTCATTGTATCTTTACCATCAGCATCAGTATGACCTTCTAAAGAGAATTTCGCAGTTGGATATTCTTTTAAGATAGCAGTCATTGCTTGTAAAACAGGAATTGTTTGTTTTTGGAAAGATGCTTTACCAGAGTTAAACAAAATTGTTTTACCATAGTCATTTAATTTTTTCATTGTTTCATCAGAAACTTCTGGACAACCATTGTTTGCTACAGAACCTTTAACAGTTGGACATTTGTCATCTTTATCAGCAACACCGTCACCGTCAGTATCTGGCCATGGACATCCAGCATTTTCTTTAGCACCTGCAACTGTAGGACATTTGTCATCTTTATCAGCAACACCGTCACCGTCAGCATCTGGACAACCTTTCATCATTTTAGTCCCTTTGTCATCTGGACAAGCGTCTTCTGAATTGATGATTCCGTCACCATCATTGTCAGGACAACCATTTAATTCTTTAGAACCTGCTTCCTCTGGACAAGCATCTTCTGAATCTTGGATACCATCTTTATCTGTATCTGGACATCCTTTAAATTCTGGTAAACCAGCAACTTCTGGACATGCATCATCTTTGTCGTAAATTCCATCACCGTCAGTATCTTTACCTCCAAATTTGAAAGATAAACCTGCAAAGTGTTGAATATGAGTCGGAACATCAGAATTAGCAACTCTGTTGTCATCAAATGAATGTTTGTAAGTAGATTGGAATTGTAAACCTACATTTTCAGTTAACCATAAAGTTAAACCTAAACCTCCATTTACAGTACCAGCAGAAGCATCTCCAAAGAAATTATAACCTCCACCAATGTTAATAGATGGATCAATCCATTTAGATTTTAACATTTCCATAAAGCTGTATTTAACAACAGCATCAAATGCGTAATAAGAAAGATCTCCTGGATCAGAAACAAAATCTGTTGATTGTGTTCCATCTACTCTAGATACCCATTTATTAATTTTGTTTACAGAACCTGTAACACCGAAAGAAAATCCATCACCTACATATCTAGATACGTTTAAATAAGATACTGAAGGTAAAATATTCCAGTTCTGATTTGCGTTTACTAATTGGATGAATTTTGGACTGTCATTACCAACAGCACTAACTTTAGTGTCAACTCCATTTACCCCAAAAGACACTGCCCATGGGTTGTTGCTATCTTGTGCTTGTGATGTTAAACCAGCAAACAACAAAGCCGCAGCAAATAATTTGTTAAGATGTTTCATACTTGTTTTATTTAATTACAATGCGTTATAATTGGAACAAAAGTAATACGTTTTTTTTAACTACAAAAAGTTTTGTTAAAAAAATTTACTTATTTGTCGGATTTTACTTGATTATACCTAATTTTTTAGCAACTTCTGTAAAAGCAACTATTGCTTTATCCAAATGTTCTTGTGTATGTGCAGCTGATAACTGTACACGAATACGAGCTTTATCCTTTGGAACAACTGGAAAGAAAAATCCTATAACATATATTCCTTTTTTCAACAATTCTTCTGCCATTATTTGCGATAACTTAGCATCATATAGCATTACTGGAACAATTGCAGAGTCACCATCTATGAAATCAATACCTGCTTTTCTTAATCCTGCCTTGAAATAGTTTGTATTCCATTCTAATTTATCTCTTAGTGTGGTGTCTTTTTCTAATAATTCGAAAACTTTTAATGATGCTCCAACAATTGATGGCGCTAATGAATTAGAAAACAAATACGGACGTGAACGTTGACGTAAAATTTCAATCACTTCTTTTTTAGCTGTCGTATAACCTCCCATGGCACCACCAAGTGCTTTTCCTAGCGTTCCTGTAATGATGTCTACACGTCCCATTACGCCTTTAGCCTCTAATGTTCCTTTTCCTGTAGCTCCTATGAAACCAGCAGCATGACACTCATCTACCATAACCATAGCATCATATTTATCAGCTAAGTCACAAATTTTGTCTAATGGCGCTACTAATCCGTCCATAGAGAAAACCCCATCAGTTACAATTAATTTAAAACGATGACCCGCCTCAGTTGCTTTGATTAACTGTTGCTCCAAGTCTTCCATGTTATTATTTTCATAACGGTAACGAGTTGCTTTACACAAACGAACTCCATCAATAATAGATGCATGATTTAAACTATCTGAAATAATACAATCTTCTTCTCCTAATAATGGTTCGAAAACACCACCATTTGCATCAAAAGCGGCTGCATATAAAATGGTATCTTCTGTTCCATAGAAATTAGCAATCTTTTGCTCCAATTCTTTGTGAATATCTTGCGTACCACAAATAAAACGTACTGATGACATTCCGAAACCGTGAGAATCTAAAGCATCTTTAGCCGCTTGAACCACTTCTGGATGTGATGATAATCCTAAATAATTATTCGCACAAAAATTTAAAACAGTTTCACCTGTCGAAATGGTAATTTCTGCCCCTTGAGGTGAAGTAATAATGCGTTCTTTTTTGTATAATCCACTTTCTTTAATCGTGGCCAATTCATTTTGTAGGTGTTGTTGAATTTTTCCGTACATGATAAGTTTATTGTTACTAGTTTGTTGTTTATTATAATTCGAGGTCACAAAGTTACTATTTCTATACTTTCTCCTATGTATATAAGTGCTTTTTTTACCACCTCATATTTCATTTCTTCCAAAGCCAATTTATATTCTTCTAATTGGGTTTTGTGTTTATTATGTTTCTCTCCTGTTTTATAATCCAATAAAAAAACTTGCTTGCCTTTTACAACAACTCTATCTGGTTTAATAGTTTTAGTAGTTTTTTTGATGATATTTTGTTCATTAAATACCTTGACATCTGCTTCAAAATAGTCATTTAATTCAGGGTGATTTACTATTTTTTGAATGGTTTCTTTAAAAACTTCTCTTTGTGAAAAAGTAATCAAGCCTAATTCAGTTGCTTTTTGAATAGCCAAAGCCACATCATCTTTTGTATGAATAAACGCCATGATTTCATGGAGAATATTCCCAAAATTGATCGCATCTTGTTGTGCTGTTCCCCACATTAAAGCTTCGCGTTGTGCAATTTTGATATTTTTTGGATTTAATTTATGTGAAACAATTCCGATTTGATTGTGATTGCCTTCGTGAAATTTGTTTTTTGAAATTCGGGTTGAATTTCCAAACTCATATTCTGATTTGGTCTCTTCGTATTTTCCGATATTCTGTAAAAACTCCAGAAAATAATATGACAAATTATTGGTAACTAAATCGCCTTTTTTAGTTTTCAGTTTGTTTGAAATCACATACAATTGTTCTTCCGCTCTTGTTAAAGCTACATATAAAACGTTAATCGTATCTAAGACTTCTTCTTGATTTTTGGTTTGAAAAATGACTTTTGCTTCGCTTCCGTATGTTTCAACTTCTTTTTTATTATTGATAAGCGCTTTCGGAAAATCCACATTCGCATCTTCTAACGGAATCCATAATTTGTCTTTTGGCTTGCTTGAAAAATTTTCTTCTGCAAAAGGAAAAATCACTACTGGAAACTCCAAACCTTTCGACTTATGAATCGTCATGATGCGAACGGCATTAGTTCCTTCTGGTGATGGAATACTTTTTTGGTAGCCAATTTTATCCCAATACTCCAAGAAATCCGCAATACTCGATTGCACTTTTACATCTTTTTCTAATACCAAATCCAAGAAATATTGCAAATACGAAGTATTCACTTTATCATTTAAAAACGTTGCAATTAAAATTTCAACTGCTTCGTACAATGATTTTTTCTTGCAATTTTTGAACGAAATTTCAATGCCAATGGTTTTCAAAAACGTTTCTAATTCATCCGAATTTTTATCTTTGGCAGCCAAAATGAAATCATGAATTTCTAATTCCGATTGTAAATATTTCGCAATGAAATACAAGAAATAGACTTTCGACTCATCGTCTTTTGGATTTTTCAAATAGCGAAGCAACGCAATCAACAATTTCACTTCAGTCGCATTTTGAATCAATAAAGTTTCCGAAGACAAAATCGGAACGCTGTTTTCAGTTAAGAAATTCGCTAATTTGATTCCGGGTGCTTTGGTTCGCGTAAGCAAAACGATATCTTTATATTCAAAACCGTTCGCGATACATTTTTCAATGGTTCGCAACGTTTGATTCAAATAAAATTTATCTTTTACCGAAATGGAATCGTTGTCCGAATCAAAACCTTCCACTTCGGTTTCATCTTCTGGCACTTCGATGAACGACAAATTCACATAACCTCCAATTTTAGAATTGATTTCTTGATGTGATAAGTTTTCGTAGAGATTTTTATAATCTGGATTTTCAAATTTATCAGCTAATTGCTTAAAAAACGCGTTGTTAAACTGAATGACTTCGGAATAACTACGGTAATTCGTACCCAAACGAAGCGTTTCTTTGTCTTTATTAGAAAACGGATTGTGTTTTTTATCTTCTTTAGCCAAATCGATAAATTGTTCGGCCTTTCCGCCACGCCAACGGTAAATGGCTTGTTTTGGATCACCAACCAACATCAAAGTTCCTTGTTGACCAAAATCATCTTGACCTGAAAGTGCATTATCAATTAAGGGAATCAAATTTTGCCATTGCATTACCGAAGTATCCTGAAACTCATCGATAAAATAATGACGGTATTTTTCGCCCAAACGCTCATAAATAAAAGGCGCAGGCTGATTTTGAATTTCGTTATGAATGATTTTATTGAAATCGGAAATCGAAACTAAATTTTGTTCTTCCTGAATTTGTTTGAATTCTTGATAAATCGTGTTTAATAACGAAAGTGGATTTAAGTTTTGCAGAAAAGCTTCGTACATAGCCATTTTTCCTAGCTTATCATAAATCGATTTTAATTGTGAAACGATTTCATCAATAATCGATTCAATAATAGCAACATCTTTAGCCGATTTTAAAACCTTAATATCATCAGGAGAAAAATATTTTTTTTGAGTATCTTTCAACTGATTTAACTCAATGTTATTCAAATGATCATTGAAATACTTTGGAAAAGAACTTAAACTCGCTCCATTTGATTCAATAAAATGCTTAATATTTTTTCCGGCTTCACTAGTTTCGGCTTTTAACTGTTTGATTTCTTCCTGCAATTTCTTTTTTACGATCCCGAAATCATCAATACTTTTTTCAGACAATTCTTTGATTTCTTCCGAATTGTTTTCGTTGGTAATCAGTTGGGCCACCTTTAATAATTCGGCAGAAATGTCCCAGTTTTTATCGTCGTCGGTTTTTTCTTTTGAAAATTCGATTAATAATTTGGTTAAATTTGGATCATCACCTGCTTTGGAAATCACCAAATCGATGGCTTCTTGCAAAAGTGAATCGGTTTCCAATGAAACCTCAAAATTGGGTGGCAAATTCAAATCTTGTGCAAACGTTCGGATGACTTTGTGTGTGAATTTATCAATCGTTGAAATATCAAACGCAGCATAATTATGAATGATATTTTTAATGATGGCTTTCGATTTATCTTTTAAAGTAGCAATACTTAATTTGGTTTCAGCAGCAACATCTTTTAGCAATTCCATTGCTTTGTCAGAAGTAGTATCCAATGAAAACTGGTACAAACTCGATACGATTCGGGTTTTCATTTCTTCTACCGCTTTGTTAGTAAAAGTGATGGCGAGAATTTTTCTATAAGCATCATCATTCGTCTCCAAGAAAAGAATTTTTAAGTATTCTTTCGTTAGAGTATAGGTTTTTCCGGAACCAGCTGAAGCGTCGTATATGGTGAAAGCGATTGTATTCAAGTGTAATTTTTTATTGATTTAAAGTCCAAACGATTGCTTTTTCTTTGGTTGCCCTAAAAATTGTAGAATGCTCTTCGTTTGGCTCATCAGAATAATTCCATTTTATGATTGATGGATTTGTATCTTTTAATACATCTCGAAGATGTTTGGTGTTTGGCGAAATATCCTCAGCATTAGAACCTGCGAACCAAAATACTTTTTGCTGATTCGGAAATTTTGCCAAGTGTTGTTTTGCCGTTTTTACCAAATATTGATTATTCCACCACAATGAAGGATCGAATGCAATGTAAAAGTCAAACATTTCTGGCGTTTGTAAAAAAGTTTCTGTTACAAAAAGCCCCGAAAGTGATTCGCCAATTATACCTTTTTTGTTTGAAGTTCTATATTTTTTATTTATTTCTGCGAAAAGTTCTTCTTTAATAAACGCTCTAAATTGTGCTGAACCACCCACTTCGGGAGCAATTTCTTTGTCTTTTTCAACTGTTGTAAAACCTGATAAATCTTTTCGGCGTTTCGTGTTTTCAATACCAACCAAAATTATAGGTTTAATTTTGTTTTGCTTGATGAGTTCTGCTAAAGTATTTGCAATGTGCGGAAAATCTTCTTTAATTCCACCATCTGCCATATACATAACAGGCAACGAATCAGTACTAGTTTTATAGTTTTCAGGCGTCCAAACGTTAATTACTCGAGTTTCATTAACTTTTTTTGATGGAATGGTAAAGGTTTCGTGCTTTGGAATTGAATCAACAGGTTGTGAAGTTTTTGTGCAACTTGTAACGAATAGAACGATAAAAAATAAAATACTGTAGCGTGATTTCATTGGATTTACTTTTTAATATTTTAAAAACGAATATACTTCAATGTTATATTTATCTTACTAATAGTGGTATAAAAACTATCTATTTTTGAATCCGAAGTTTAATTTGTAAATTTGGTGAAAATTTTATTAATCTAAAAATTAAATATCATGGCTTTTGAATTACCACAATTACCTTATGCATACGATGCATTAGAACCACATATTGACGCTAGAACAATGGAAATTCATCATTCTAAGCATCACAATGCCTACGTTACCAACTTAAACGCTGCTATTGCTGGAACTGATTTAGAGGGAAAATCTATTGAAGATATCATGAAAAATCTTGACATGAACAACATGCCAGTTCGTAACAATGGTGGTGGACATTACAACCACACAATGTTTTGGGAAATTATGTCGCCAAACGGTGGCGGTTTACCAACAGGTGAATTAGCAACTGCTATTGACGCTGCTTTTGGTTCATTTGACGCTTTTAAAGCAGAATTTGCTAAAGCAGGAGCTACTCGTTTTGGTTCAGGATGGGCTTGGTTATGTGTGAAAGATGGGAAATTAGAAGTTTGTTCAACTCCTAACCAAGACAATCCATTAATGCCAGGTGTGGCATGTGGTGGACAACCAATTTTAGGGATGGATGTTTGGGAACATGCTTATTACTTACACTATCAAAATCGTCGTCCTGATTATATTGAAGCTTTCTTTAATGTAATCAATTGGGCTGAAGTTGCTAAACGTTTTGCTGCAGCAAAATAATTTAGAATAAACAAAATTAAAAAAGGCGAGGATTATAAAATCTTCGCCTTTTTTGTTACCAAGTTTATTAAAATAAAAAAGGTGAAATTTCTTCCACCCTTTTTGCCCCAAATCTACCATAAAACTTAACCTACTAATTTTCTGGTATTACTAATATATGACTGTTATCTCTAAAAATGTTAAAAAATTGATGTGTAACAAAAAAAATCGTTGAACTGCAAAAAAAGGTAATTTAAAACTTTAACATAATAAAAAAGGTGAACTTACGCCCACCCTTTTTGCCCCAAATCTACCATAAAACTTAACCTACTAATTTTTTGGTAGAACTAAAGTACTAATTGAATTCTAGGTAATACAAAAAAATTGTTGAAAAGTAAAAAAAAACGATGAACTACATTTTTTTAATAATTATAAGTTGTTTTTATGATTTTAATAACAAAATTTTTATAAAATAAAAAGGTACGCATTGCGTACCCTTTTTGCCCCAAATCTACCATAAAACTTAACCTACTAATTTTCTGGTAGTGCTAAAGTATGGCGAGATTTTGTATTACTATAAAAAATTTGTTAAACGAAATAAAAAGTCGATGAAACACACTTTTTAGTATGCACGTGCGTCTTTTCCTTCGTAAAAATTCATAAAAGCTCTATTTACAACACGATTTCCTCCGTTTGTAGGATAATCTCCAGTGAAATACCAATCCCCTAAATTTTTTGGACATGCTTTATGTAAGTCTTGTACTGTTTGATAAATAATCTTTACCTCGGCATTTGTATTTTTTGGTGTAAGCATTTCGGCAATTTTATCCGAAATTTCTTGATCAGTGAATGGAGCATAGATTTCTTTAACATAATTTACTACATCGGCATCCTTAAAATCTTCTTGTGCTTTCGATTTTTGATACACTTCTTCTACTATATGATACAAATTACGCTCTTTCAATAATTCTAAAGCCGCTCTAAAAGCTACTAAACCTTCTAATTTTGCCATGTCAATTCCATAACAATCAGGATAACGAATTTGTGGTGCAGATGAAACTACAACGATTTTCTTTGGATGCAAACGATCCATCATTTTAATGATACTTTGCTTTAAGGTAGTTCCTCTTACAATACTATCATCAATAATTACCAAATTATCGGTAGGTTTTACTACTCCATAGGTTACATCATATACGTGTGCCACTAAATCATCACGGCTACTATCTTCAGTTATAAACGTTCTTAATTTGGCATCTTTAATCGCAATTTTCTCCGTTCTGATTTTCACCGAAAGTAGTTCTTTCAACGTGTCTTCCGTCAACTTATCTTTTTGTTCGATAATCATTTTGGCTTTTCGCTGATTTAAGAAATCTTGAGCCGCTTCACACATTCCGTAAAAAGAAGTTTCTGCCGTATTTGGGATAAAAGAGAAAACAGTATTATCGGTATCGTTATCAATAGCTTTTAAAACACTTGGGAAGATTAATTTCCCTAATTCTTTACGTTCTTGGTAAATTTCGGCATCACTTCCACGAGAGAAATAAATACGTTCAAACGAACATGCTTTTTTGATTAACGGCGTTCTTACTTCCTGAACGGAAACATTTCCATTTTTCTTGATAATGATAGCACTTCCAGGGGTTAATTCTTGAACTTTTTCGAAAGGCACATTGAAAACCGTTTGAATTACTGGACGCTCAGAAGCTACAACTACAATTTCATCATCTTCATAAAAGAAAGCTGGACGAATTCCGGCAGGATCACGCATAACAAAAGAATCACCATGCCCTAATAAACCAGCCATAGCGTAACCTCCATCCCAATTACGAGAAGCACGTTCTAAAATACGTTGGATATTCAATCGTTCCCCAATAATTGGAGAAGCGTCTTTTTTAGAATAACCCTCGTTTTTACATTCTTTATATAAATGGGTCACCTCATCATCTAAGAAATGACCTATTTTTTCCATTACGGTAACGGTATCGGCCATTTGTTTTGGATGTTGGCCTAAATCGATAAGGTTTTGAAACAACTCCTTAACATTCGTCATGTTGAAGTTCCCCGCTACGATTAAATTTCGGTGCATCCAATTGTTTTGACGTAAAAATGGGTGAACACTTTCAATGCTATTTTTACCAAAAGTTCCATATCGAACGTGACCTAAAAACACTTCACCCACATACGGAATGTTTTGTTTTTGAAGCGCCACATTGTTCTGATATTCAGGATGTGCTTCTAATTCGCCGCTGATGCGTTCATTGATTTGAGCAAAAATATCTTTAATCGGTTGCGGATCATTTGAACGAATACGGCTAATGTATCTTTCGCCTGGATTCACATCTAATTTAATACTTGCTAATCCGGCTCCGTCTTGACCACGGTTGTGTTGCTTTTCCATTAGTAGGTACATTTTTTGTACTCCATAGAAAGCTGATCCGTATTTTTCCTTATAGAATTCTAGCGGTTTTTTTAATCGTAGTAATGCAATTCCACATTCGTGTTGTATAGCGTCACTCATAAGTTGTTGTGTTGTTGTGTTAGTGACAAGTCGCGACTTGTCAGTTCTTAAAATATAAACAAAAAATGCCCCGAAAATTCGAGGCACGTTTTTATTCTTCTAATTCTATTTCAAATTGCGTTAAGGCTTTGAATTGTTTCAAACGCGCATTCACTTCATTTTTATCTAAAGTTTCCATTCGTTCTGTTCCAAATTTCTCCACACAGAAAGACGCTAAGTTAGAACCATAAATAATGGCATTTTTCATATTAGCAAACGAAATGTTCTCTGATTGTGCAATATAACCTGCGAAACCTCCTGCGAAAGTATCACCAGCTCCTGTTGGATCAAACACTTCTTCTAATGGTAACGCTGGAGCAAAGAAAACTTCTTTGTTGTGGAACAATAACGCGCCGTGTTCTCCTTTTTTAATTACCACATATTTTGGTCCCATTGTATGAATTTTAGCCGCAGCTTTTACCAAAGAATATTCTCCTGACAACTGACGTGCTTCTTCATCATTGATAGTGATTACATCTACACGTTTGATTACGTCTAATAATTCTGGTAACGCACAATCCA
>CAZCIV010000040.1:0-12866 GCA_964498595.1 uncultured Flavobacterium sp. | reverse complement strand
ATGACCAATTTACAATCTACAATAGAACAAGCTTGGGAAAACCGTGCTTTATTACAAGAAGAAACTACACAAAAAGCCATTAGAGAAGTTATCGAATTATTAGATAGCGGAAAACTTCGTGTAGCCAAACCAGTTGAAAAAGGTTGGCAAGTAAACGAATGGGTTAAAAAAGCAGTGGTAATGTACTTCCCTATTCAAAAAATGGAAACTTGGGAATCGGGTATTTTTGAATATCACGATAAAATGTTGTTGAAACGCAATTATGCTGAAAAAGGAATTCGTGTTGTTCCAAATGCTGTGTCGCGATATGGTGCTTATATTTCTTCAGGAGTAATTTTGATGCCTAGTTATGTAAACATTGGTGCTTACGTAGATGAAGGTACGATGGTAGATACTTGGGCAACTGTAGGAAGTTGTGCACAAATTGGAAAACATGTTCACCTTTCGGGTGGTGTTGGAATTGGTGGTGTTTTAGAACCATTACAAGCTGCTCCTGTTATTATTGAAGATGGAGCATTCATCGGTTCAAGATGTATTGTAGTTGAAGGAGTTCATGTAGGAAAAGAAGCAGTTTTAGGTGCTAACGTATGTTTGACTGGTTCTACAAAAATTATTGATGTAACTGGAGATGAACCTGTAGAATATAAAGGAGTTGTTCCTGCTCGTTCAGTAGTAATTCCAGGAAGTTATACGAAGAAATTTCCTGCTGGTGATTATCAAGTACCTTGTGCGATAATCATTGGACAAAGAAAACCTTCAACTGATTTGAAAACTTCGTTGAATGATGCGTTGAGAGAATATAACGTAGCGGTTTAATTAATTTAAATGCAGATGAAAATACTTGTAGTCCAACAAAAAATGATTGGCGATGTGTTGATTAGTTCTATGATTTGTGAAAACCTAAAGAAAGAATACCCTGACGCTCAAGTGGATTACTTAGTAAATTCATTTACAACTCCAGTTATACAAAACAATCCGTATATTGATAATGTAATTCTCTTTGAAGATAAATTCAGAGCGAATTACATTTCTTTCTTTAAGTTTTTACTTCAAATTAGACGTAAAAAATACGATATCGTAATCGATCCGTATGCTAAATTAGAAAGCAGCTTGATTACTCTTTTTTCGGGTGCACCAAAAAGAATTGGTTACCAGAATAAAGGCTTAGGAATCGCTTATAACCAAAAAGAAAAACACCATAGTAAACCAAAATCATATTATGGTTTAGCTATTGAAAGAAGAATTAATCTATTTGAAAAATTAATCAAAAAAAATACCATTGATCCTTTTCCAAAATTACATTTATTAAATTCTGAAAAAGAAGAAATGATTCCCGTTTTCAAACAGTACGGAATTGATTTAGCTTCTGAAAAAGTAATCATGATAAGTATTTTAGGAAGTGAAGTAAGCAAAACATATCCTGAAGATTACATGGTAAAATTGATTGATTTTGTAGCAGAAAATTATGCTGTAAAAATTCTTTTTAATTACACACCAAAGCAACAAAAAGAAGCGCATTCTATCTACAATAAATGCAACGAAAAAACCAAACAACGTATTGTTCTGGATTTAATTGGTAGTGATTTGCGTTCGTTTATCAAAATCATGTATCATTGCTCGTTGATAATTGGAAATGATGGTGGTGCTGTTAATATTGCAAAAGCCTTGAAGAAACCGTCTTTTACCATTTTTTCTCCTTGGATAAAAAAAGAAAATTGGAGTATATTTGAAGATGGAACGACTCATATCGGTGTGCATCTTTTTGATTTTTATCCTGAATTAAAAAAACAATTTGAACTAAAAAAATTAAAGGAAGAATATTCTAATTTTTATCTAAAATTAAAACCTGAATTATTTTCTGACAAACTAAACACTTTTTTAAATCAAAATCTTAAATCTTAATGTATCGGTTTTTAATCTATATAGCGCATCCATACAGTATTCCTATTGGACTTCCCTTAGCAGAAGAAATTAAAAAAAGAGGATTTACAGTAAAATGGTTTGTTGAAATCGAATCTACAAAGAGTAAGTTATCTCATAATGAAGAAATTCTCCATAACGTTGAAGATGTTGTTGTCTACAAACCCGATATTGTACTTGTTGCAGCAAATGAAGTTCCTCACTTTTTTCCTGGCATAAAAGTTCAAGTCTTTCATGGATTTAGTGTTAACAAAAGAAGTAAAGATAAAGGACACTTCAGAATTAGAGGCTTTTTTGATTTATATTGTACACAAGGACCATCGACAACCACTTATTTTAAAGAACTTGAAAAAAAGCATGGTTTTTTCAAAGTAGTTGAAACGGGTTGGTCTAAAGTAGATATTCTTTTCCCAAAAGAAGAAAAAACTTCTGATGAAAAGCCAACCATATTTCTTGCTTCTACCTTTACTACAGCTTTAAGTTTAGCTCATAATGAGGAAGTTTTTAAAACTATAAAATCATTAATCGAAAAGAATGAATGGAATTGGATTATCAATTTACATCCAAAAATGGCAGTTGAAATTGTTGAAAAATTTCAAGAATTGAATAACTATCCTAATGTACGATATATTCCATTTTTAGAATCTTTAGAGCCTTTAAAACACGCAGATGTTTTAATTGCTGACACTTCATCTATTATTACAGAATTTTTAATTCAAGAAAAACCTGTTGTCACATTTAGAAACAACAAACCCTTTGATTATTTCATAAACACACTTGAAGCTACCGAATTAGAATCTAACATCCTTTTGGCACTTAGTAAACCAGAAGCATTAATGACAAAAATTCACGATTTCATAATATTGGAACATCCATATTTCGATGGACTATCTAGCAAAAGGGTTATTGACGCCTCTATTGCTTTTATTGAAAATAATGAAAGAAAAAAATTAAAGAGAAAACCACTTAATTTGATTCGAAAATTTCAAATGCGAAAAAAATTTAATTACTTTAAAAATTTCTTTAAATCCAATTAAAAACTATCTTTGAATAACAAAATTGTTCGTATGAAGGTATTAGTAACAGGCGCAGCTGGTTTTATTGGTTATCATTTATGTATTAATCTTTTGAATGCTAACCATTCAGTTGTAGGATTAGACAACCTAAATGATTATTATGATCCTAATTTAAAATTAGCACGTTTAAAACAATTAGGGATACAAGAACAATGTCTTTCTGAAAATGTACTATACAACAGTTCGTTACCTACTAAAAACTTCAAATTCATAAAACTCAATCTTGAAGATCGCGAGCATCTTCCTATTTTATTTCAAAATGAAAAATTTGATATAGTAGTTAACTTGGCAGCACAAGCAGGAGTTCGATATAGTATTGAAAACCCATTTGTATATGCTGAAAGCAATGTAATGGGATTTTTAAACATTTTAGAATGCTGTAGAAATAACAATATTGAAAAATTGATTTTTGCAAGTAGTTCTAGTGTATATGGTCTAAATGAAAAAATTCCTTTTTCTACAAATGATAATGTTGACCATCCAATCAGTTTGTATGCTGCTACTAAAAAATCAAACGAATTAATGGCGCACACTTATTCTCATCTTTATGGTATAAAAACTATTGGTTTGCGTTTCTTTACTGTTTATGGCCCTTGGGGAAGACCTGATATGGCTATGTTTTTGTTTACGGATGCCGTTTTAAACAACAAACCTATTAAAGTTTTTAATAATGGAAATTTGTCTCGTGATTTTACTTATGTTGATGACATTATCAACGGTATAATCTCGATTATTAACAAATTTGACTCTATAAACTTCGAAGATTCGAATTATAAAATATACAATATTGGTAATAATAAACCTGTAAAACTTTTGGAATTTATAACCGAAATAGAAAAAACTACTGGAATAACAGCTCAAAAAGAAATGATGCCTATGCAGGCAGGTGATGTAGAAAGTACTTGGGCAGATATAGATAATTTAATTGCCGATTTTGATTATGAACCTAAAACAAATATTTCTGAAGGAGTAGCCAGTTTTATAGAATGGTACAAAGAATACTATAAAAAGAACTAATCTAAAAAACTTCTCTTTAAATTCATCATTCTAGCTTTGAATGAAGCTCAATTCTGTATTTAATACTTTATTAATCGGTTATTTTTACAATACCATTTAGTGTTTTAATAATATTATGAGATTTATTATATCTCCTTATATCATTATTTCGTTTAATATTTTCAAGAGATTTATAAGATCTTTTATGATTTAAATGTACACAAACCGCACTATAACGAATTTGTTTTGCTAATATTCCTAGGTTAAAAAGACGTTCACCAACTTCTCTATCTAGTCCTCCATAACTCATATCTTCATTAAACCCATTAACTTCTAACAAATCTTTTTTAAAACAAGATGTGTTATGACCATTAAAAGTCTTTTTTGTAGGTGTTATCCAATTCATAAAAGCAGCAAACCACTTTGTCTTTATTAACTTTGTTAATTTAAAAGAATTTTTCACCCCATTAGTAACTAACCATCTTTTAGAAAAACATTGTTGCTTTAATATAATATTGCTATCAATTAATTTAGAGGTATCCATTGGCAGTTTAAAATAACCACCTGACAAAAAATAACCATCCTCTTTATACTTTAAATGTTGAGCAACAAAATCTTCTCTCGGAATACAATCACCATCAGTAAATAATAAGTAATCTGAATTAGCACTTAAAATAGCCTTATTAAGAATTTTACATTTTTGAAAACCCTCATCAGGTTGCCAAACATGAACTATTGGAAAGTTAAATTTAGAAGAAAATGAAGTAATAACTTCCTTTGTTTTCAAAGTTGAACCATCATCTGCTATAACTATTTCAAAATTCTGCTCAGTTTGGCAACTATAACCTTCGAGAACTTTTGCAAGCCATTCTTCTGAATTGTAGGTAGTAATAATAACAGATAATTTCATCTAATGAATTAAAAAGTGAAAATACTACTTTTTCCAGAACTTTAATTTCTTTTTCAGTCTTTTTTTTCTATAAAACTGATGTTGAAATTCTTGTGTAGCTTTCCACATGGCATTGAAAACCATTTCTTTATTTTCTCCTGACAATTTCGCATACTCATCACTCATAATTGCAATGATAGCTTCGCTTGAAGTTAATTTGGAGAAATTTTTCATGCGCTCTTCAAAAGTCAATTTTTTATCAAAATTGGTTCTATTTAAATCTACTAGATAAAAAGCATATTGTCCATTTCCTAAATCTTTTATCAAAGTATTTCCAGTAGAATGATCAATAAATTCAATATTAGCTTGGTGTAACTTATAGGTAAAAGCAACAAATTGTCTTAAAACAGCTTCTTTTATTACTTCATCCTCCATTTTCAATAATTCTCGGTATCTAAAATCGCTTTTCAAAAACTCGCTAACATAATAACTATCGTTTAATCCTAAACCATCAAAATTTTCATAATAAGCAATTGGTTTTGGTGTTCCAATTCCCTTTTCCAGCAACAATTTTGCATATTCAAAAGAACGCTTTGCTTTACTCTTTCTAAAATAAGTATACATTATTTTATTGAAAAGATGTGGTTTTTTGAATGCTTTTATACAAATTGTACAGTCTTCCAAATCAAAAATCTTGATACTATTTCTATTTCCTTCATAAATAAAAGTGCCTAAATTGTAATAATTGGTTACACAATTTTGGATAACTTCTTTTTTATCTAAAAATTCGGGATTAAAAGTACTTTTCATAATGCGAAAATAAAACAATGTTGGCGATTTACCTTCAAATATAAAATAATTTATAGTTTTGTGGTATCAAAAAAAGATCCTTCATGAATATCTTCAAATCCATAAAACGAAATTTAATTAAAAGAAGTGTTATCCAATCTATTTTAGAAAAAGAGCAACACAACAACGATGTGGTTAATATTCATAGAATTGATAAAAAAAATATTGGCGATTTTTACTGTGCTCCACATCATTATTTTGATGTTTTAAAAGGAAAAAGTTTAGATATTTTTGATTACAAAAGCGAAGATAAAGAAGTGAAAAATCATTTTATTAATGAAATCTCTGAACGTTCTTTAATTATAGGAGGTGGCGGTTTATTAAATCGTGATGGTTTTGTAATGCAAATGAAAATGTTTGAAAAACTTACAAATAAAGGAAAAAAAATAGTGCTTTGGGGTGTTGGTCACAACGAAAAATCACCAAAAACTTATGGTAAGGTTTCAAAATACAATATTGATATCAATAAATTTGGATTAGTTGGAACCAGAGATTACAAGATGCCGGGCGAATATGTACCTTGTGTAAGTTGTATGCATCCTATTTTTGATCAAAAATTTGAAGTTAAAAATGAAGTTGGTGTTGTTTTTCACAAAGACACACTAAAGAAAGAGAGCATTACAAAGAAATATCAAAATTTTGCCACTTCATCTAATACCACTAATTTAGAAGATTTAATTGCATTCATTGGAAATTCAGAAAACATCATTACAGATAGTTATCACACCATGTATTGGGCAATGCTAATGGAAAAAAAAGTTATTGCAATACCAAATTCTTCAAAATTTTACGATTTTAAACATCAACCTATTATTTCAACTTTTGATGAAGCTTTACATCATTTGAATAAAGGAACAACATACAATGGTCTTTTGGAAGAATGTAGAGAAAGTAATCTTAAATTTGCAGAAAAAGCATTCAATTATTTAAATCTTTAAGATGGAAATCAACACTGAAGTACACAACGCATTTGAAGTCATCAAAAACGGAGGCATTATCTTATATCCAACCGATACTGTTTGGGGAATTGGCTGTGATGCTACTAATGAAGAAGCCGTAAAAAAAATCTATGCTTTAAAACAACGTGAAGAAACCAAAAGCATGATTGTTTTACTTAATGGTGAACGCATGATGTACAACGTTTTCAAAGAAATTCCAGATGTAGCTTGGCAAATTTTAGATTTATCGGAAAAGCCAACTACTTTAATACTAGACAATCCTCGAAATGTAGCCAAAAACATAGTTGCTGAAGATAACACTTTAGGAGTTCGATTAGTTACCGAACCTTTTTGTTTTAAACTAATGGAACGCATGAAAAAACCATTAGTTTCCACTTCAGCTAATATTTCAGGCGAACCTACTCCAAAAACTTTCAAAGAAATTAGTCCCGAAATTATAAAAGGTGTGGACTATGTAGTAAATTTGCACCACGATAAAGTTTGCAAAAATCCTTCTACAATAATTAAATTAGGTTTAGATAGCCAGGTAAAAGTGATTCGCAAGTAAAAAAAAGCACCGCAGATTCGCTGATTAAAATAGTTTTATGGAAGAATTTTTATATAAAGACAAAACTTATCAAATTATTGGAATTCTATTTGAAGTCCATAAAAATTTAGGAAAAGGTTTTTCTGAAATTGTATACAAAGACGCCATTGAATTTGAGTTGCAACAAGCAAACATTCCATACGAAAGAGAAAAAGAATACGTAGTAAACTATAAAAACACTGTATTGAAACATAAATTTTATGCTGATTTTGTAGTTTTTAACGAAATAATATTAGAAATAAAAACTGTCGATTGTTTTAACAATGCTCATTACAATCAATGTTTAAATTATTTGAAAATTTCAGGAAATGAATTAGCACTTTTAGTTAATTTTAATTCTGTATCTCTTGAACACAAAAGAGTTGCCCTTTCAAGAAAATAAAAAATCTGCGAATCTGCGGTAATAACATGAATTACAAACAACATTTAGAACATACCATCTTCAAAATCATTTCGCAAGCAGCCCAAGAGCTTAACTTGGAATGCTATGTGATTGGTGGTTTTGTTCGCGATATTTTACTTGAACGAGATCACAAAAAAGACATCGATATCGTTGCCGTGGGTAGCGGAATTGAACTAGCATTAAAAGTTTCAGAATTGATTCCATTTCATCCAAAAGTACAAGTTTTTAAAAACTATGGAACCGCGATGTTGCGTTACGATGACATTGATGTGGAATTTGTTGGTGCTAGAAAAGAATCTTATACCCATGACAGCCGAAATCCATTAGTGGAAAACGGAACGTTAAAAGACGACCAAGAAAGACGCGATTTCACTATAAACGCCTTAGCTTTTTCATTAAATACAGAAAATTTTGGTGATTTAGTTGACCCTTTTAATGGTGTGGAAGATTTGAAAAATAAAATCATCAAAACACCTTTAAATCCAGATATTACGTATTCAGATGATCCGTTACGTATGATGCGCGCTATTCGTTTTGCTACGCAATTAAATTTTGAAATAGAATCGGAATCTTTAGAAGCCATTTCAAAAAATAAAGACAGAATCAACATTATTTCAGGTGAACGAATTGTTGATGAATTGCATAAAATTCTTGCTTCAAAAAAACCTTCAATCGGATTTTTACATTTGTATCAAACGGGTTTATTAGATATTATTTTACCTGAACTTACAGCTTTGAATAATGTGGAAGAAGTTGAAGGTCATACTCACAAAAACAATTTTTATCATACTTTAGAAGTAGTAGATAACATTTGTCCAAATACCGATGATGTTTGGTTGCGTTGGTCAGCATTATTACACGATATTGGCAAAGCACCAACCAAAAGATTCAACAAAAAACAAGGTTGGACGTTTCACGGACATGAATTTTTAGGCGGAAAAATGGTCAAAAAAATATTTGAACGTTTGCACATGCCATTAAATCATAAGATGAAATTCGTTCAAAAAATGGTTACTATGAGCTCGCGACCTATTGTAATTGCTGAGGATATTGTTACGGATAGCGCCGTTCGTCGTTTGGTTTTTGATGCTGGAGAAGATATCGATAGTTTGATGACCTTATGTAAAGCGGATATCACGACTAAAAATCCAAAGAAATTCCAGAAATATCATAAGAACTTCGACATCGTAAAAGAAAAGATTGTAGAAGTGGAAGAAAAAGACCGAGTTCGTGTGTTTCAACCGCCTATTTCAGGTGAAGAGATTATGGAATTATTTGGTTTAAAACCTTGTAGAGAAATTGGAATGTTAAAAGAAGCCGTCAAAGAAGCTATTTTAGAAGGTGAAATTCCGAATGAATATGAAGCTGCTAAGGATTTTGTTCTAAACAAAGCTTCAAAAATGGGATTGAAAAAAGTATAAAAATTATAATCTGTTAAAGCACTTTTCAAATTAGCATTGCGTAAATTTGGGGTGCTTTTTGAATATCAAGAAATATGAAAACTAATAAATCAGTTATTTACTGGCTACTTTCGGGATGTGTTTTGTTATTTATCATGGTAACTGTTGGTGGAATTACACGTTTAACCAACTCTGGTTTATCGATGACCGATTGGCATTTAATCAACGACACCTTCCCTCCTTTGTCGGAAGAAAAATGGGTAGAAGCATTTGAAGAATACAAAAAATATCCAGAATACCAATTAATTAACAAACATAAAGATTTTCAATTAGAGGATTATAAATTCATTTTCTTTTGGGAATGGTTCCACCGATTTATAGGTCGCATTATTGGTATGGTTTTCATTAATATTGCTTTCATTCGTAAAGGCACCTCTTATTTAGATAACGAAACCATCAAAAAATGTTTCATTCTACTAGGAATGGGCGCTTTTCAAGGATTTTTAGGTTGGTTTATGGTAGCTAGTGGTTTAAAAGACATGCCCGATGTGAGTCATTTCAGATTAGCGATTCACTTAACGTTTGCGTTTATTACGTTTGCTTATACACTTTGGGTTGCCTTGGATTTAATTTATCCAGAACGAAAATTACCAGTTTTAAAATTGCGAAAAATCGCCCGAATTGCTTTGGTAATTCTAATAATCCAAATTATTTATGGTGGATTTGTAGCAGGATTAAATGCGGGATTAATTCACAATCACTGGCCTTTAATGAGCGATGGTCAATTCTTTCATGAAAGTATAAAATTAGAACAATCAAATTTATTATTATCTTTTACAGAAGGAAAAAGTGGCGTTCAATTCATTCATAGAACATTTGCTTATGTAGTAGTGGGAATGATTATTTTCTTATTCATAAAAAGTAGAAAATTTACTTTAGATAAAACGCAAGATTCTGGTATTAAAACCTTATTAGTTTTTGTGTTTATTCAATTTATTTTAGGAGTTTTCACTTTATTATTCCACGTACCACTTTGGTTAGGATTAGCGCATCAAATTATGGCGTTCTTTTTATTAACAGCCATGACGTTTACGTTGCATAGGTTTTCAAAATAAATTTTAATGAAAAAAGCTATTCTTATAATCAATATGCTATTTTTAGTTACTTTTTTTTCAAATACACAAAATAATGACTATTTAATTTTTAAAGACGGAAATCAAACAATTAAAATTGAGTTTGAAACTAAACAACCTTATTTAGAATTAAATAAAAATACTAAATTTATTGTTTCTGTTGAAAATATTGAGTTACAAAAAACTTCAATAATTGGTAGAGGAATTAGAATTTTAGGTTCAAATAATAAAACTGGTTTTGAATGTTCTGTTTTAGTTGATGAAAATGGGTTAGAAAATGGAAAGTTCAAAATGCGTTTAATCTATTATAATAAAGATGAATTAAAAACACATATTTTCATAATTCCTGTTAAATAATTCTACCCAATCCACTCTTTAAAATCACCAACACGTTCTCTAGCAACAATTACTTCATCATCTTTGTATGTTGGTAAAATAATTTTCAATCTTGAATTGGAATATACCTGAATTTCCTTTACCGCATTCAATGGAACTATGAATTTTCGGCTTACTCGATAGAAGTCTTTTGGATTGATTTCGGCTTCAACAACTTCTAAAGTGGAATCGATTAAATAATCGCGATTGTCTAAAGTGTGAATATAAGTTCCTTTGTTTTCGCTGTAAAAACATTCTACTTCATCAATTGAAATCACTTTTAATTGTTGGCCAATTTTTACTGAAAATCGCTTTTTATATTCTTTTTCCACTGGATTGACTAACATACGCTTAATCGCTTCAAAATCTAATGAAATATTTTGTGCTTGATTTCTAGCTTTGAATTTATTAACAGCGATTTCTAAATCTTCTTCATCGATAGGTTTCAATAAATAATCAATACTATTTAGCTTGAAAGCTCTCAAAGCATATTCATCATAAGCGGTTGTGAAAATCACGGCACTTTTGATGTGTTGCTGAGCTTTGTCGAAGTACTCAAATATCTCAAACGACAAACCATCAGACAATTGAATGTCTAAAAAAATCAAATCGGGATGCGGATTGTTTTGAAACCAAGTAATGGATTCTTCCACAGAGTGTAACATTGTGTTTATTTGCAAACCTAATTTTTCAACCTTGCGTTGCAACAATCGTGCTGCTGGTTTCTCGTCTTCGATAATTAATATGTTCATTGTATTTTTGTTTCAGGTTTCAAGTTCTTGTGTTGTCAACTGCGACTGAAAACTGTGACTAATTATTCCCACTTATTAGCCTTCTCTTTCTCCATAAATTCTTTAATCTTTCGTTCTTCCCAGTTTTTTCCCATGATAAAATCAGGCAAAAATACCGACAATCCGTGTGCTAACAATCCTAATCCCCAAAAGAAAGCGGTGAAGAAATTATGCGCTTGAAAATAACTTTCGCCATCTTTTAAATTTTGAATATTGATAATCACAATCATAATATTGATGACCAAATAAACGACAGCGTGCGTATAAAATCCTTTGATTTTCTTAACTCTTTTAACTGCTTCATAATATCTAGCTTCTTCGGCATTGGATGGAATAAAGTTTTTAAACGCTTCTTTATCCATTCTACTATTGATTCTATCTTGTAAACTCATGATTTCTTATTTTTTAAAATTTAATTATTCCCATTTATTGTTTTTCCCCTGATCTTTTTTCAAAATCTCTTGAATTTTTCGTTCTTCCCACGAACTTCCGTAACCGAAAACTCTAAAAGCGTGAAAAACTAATCCCATTCCCCAACCTAACATCGGGAACCAAAACCATTGAAATCCTGAGAAAGTTCTAAAATTGATAAACACTAAAACTGGAATTACGATGCAATAAGAAATTAAACTTCCGTAAAACTCTTTTATTTCTTTGACTCTTCTTGACGCTCTGTCATAAGCCGTTTGTTCATTATAATTATATGTTGTTTCCATAATACTTATTTGTTTGGTTAAAATCGGTAGCAATACTTTGAACTCTTTTTCGTTTTCTTCTACCAATACTTTTCTTTTGGTTAAAATTCCGTAGCGATTCACTATATTTTGTAATCCTACGCCTTTTCGGTCTTGTAAAACTTCTTTCTTTTGAAGATTGTTAGACACAACTAACTGACCATTTTCAATACTAATTTTGATATGTAGCGGTTTTGATTCACTAACTACATTGTGCTTGATGCAATTTTCTAATAACAATTGTAGCGATAATGGAACTACTTTAGCTTCTTCATTTTCAAAATTTTCTGGAATTTCAAAAGTGATACTGTTTTCAAATCGCATTTTCAGTAAATTCATGTACGTTTTGGCAAATTGTAATTCTTCTGCGACCGAAACCAATTCTTTATCTTTCTGCTCCAAAACATAACGATAAATCTTGGAAAGCGAAGTAGTAAATTTTTGAGCACTTTCAGGATTTTCCTCGATTAAAGAACTCAATACATTTAAACTATTAAACAAAAAATGTGGATCTATTTGATTTTTTAAACTTTCAAACTGTGCCGAAGCCGTTCCTGCAATGATTTTTTGCTCTTTTAATTTGTTTTCCTGATACGATTTGTAGAAATAAACCAAGTGAATTACTAAAGAAACAATAATTGTAATCACCATTGCTACAACATAATTAGCTGGCATTTCGTTTTGAATAAATTCTTGAATTGTTTTGTTTTCAAACCCAACGTCTTCTAACATTCGCAAAAAGAAAATAGCCAATC
>CAZCIV010000039.1:0-12891 GCA_964498595.1 uncultured Flavobacterium sp. | reverse complement strand
GTATTAGTTGCTTGTAATGTTCTATTATTTAAATAGTTAATCCATTTTATTTGGCTTTTACATCCCGTATAAAAAATAATAGATTTTACACGGTTGAATTTGTGGATAAGTGAACTAGTTTGTTGATAAGGTTTTATTAACTCAGAGTAATATTTAGTTACCTTTGTATCATAGTTCTTTGAAAATGTTTTGAGGTCAAATTTCTAAATGAAGTTCAACTTATAGCCGTAAGGCAACCCGTTTGGGTACATTAGCGGAAATGCATGATTCATTGACGTCAATCCTATCTACCTCCCCCAGTGAAGGTCTTGATACGATTAGACTAAAATGACTTTACTACGCTATGCTTTAATAGCTTTAATCCTTTTATTGTCTTTAAATGCAGGAATTTTAAGTGAGTGTATGAGAACATTGTTTACGCATTTAGAAAAGCGAATTTGATTCTACCATTGGTAACATTGCAGTAATGCAGGGTGATGTTGCCCAATTAAAAATAAACTTTTAACAAAATGAGTAGAATTAAACAAACTCGAAACATCGATAGTTTGATTGCATGCATTCAAATTATCACTGAGAACCAATGTTCTCTCTCGGAACAAGATTTGTTAATCTTGGACGAAGCATTGATAAAGCTTCAAAGTCTGAAGATTAAGAAAGGTAAAACGAACGAACAGCTTTTAGATGAGGTTGTGAAAATCGTTGAGTTAATCACTCGCTATTTTTCTTAATTGTAAGGCGTATGAAAAGTCAATGTCAGTTAGTAACCCGAGCGCTCCTTAAATTTTTCAAGTTATGAATTTAGGAACAGTCATAAAAAATAAAAGAAAGCAAAAAGGGCTAACTCAGGAGGAGTTTGCCTTAGCTTGTGGTATTACTCAAACCTATCTTTCTCAGATTGAGGGAAACAAGAAAGAACCAAATCTTTCTACTATCAAGGAAATCAGTAAGAAGTTGGAAATACCTTTACCTATTCTTTTCTTCTTGTCAATGGATTCGGAGGATATTTCAGTAGAGAAAAGAGAAGATTTCGAGAGTATTAGTCCAAAAGTTAAAACATTAGTCAGTGATTTCTTCGGAGTTTAGAAAATCGGAATTCAAAAAGTTCTGTTTTAACATTGGTTTTAAGAAAGAATTGGTTTCTGAGGTATCATCAAATATCGACTTCTATTATAATGAATGGACAGAAAAAAAGAAGGGTAAAGTTACAGGTGAGTATAAAAAATACAAAGATGGTACAGTAAAAAAACGTGTGATTAGACCATCCCTGAAAGAATTAAAAAAAATACAAAGAGCAATAAAGGAAAGGATATTAGCACCGATCGTAATGCCTTCTAATATTCATGGTGGAGTAAAAAAGAAAAGTAATATTACAAACGCTAAACCTCACCAAGGAAAGAAGTTTCAATTCACTACTGATTTACAAGATTTTTATCCTAGTATTAAATACGACAAAGTTTATTACACTTTGCTGAAATTAGGATTTTCAAATCATTACAGTCATTGGGTTACGAAGTTCACCACTTGGAAATTTGAGCTTCCACAAGGAACACCGACTAGTACTCATATTTCGAACATTGTATTTTTGGAAACTGATTTTAGATTAATTGAGTTCTGTAATAGACACGGAATAACATATACACGATATGTTGATGATTTAACTTTTTCATCTCAGCAGTGTTTTAAAATTCATTTACAAACCTTACTTGAAATTGTTACTGACAGCGGGTTTAAATTGAGTTACCGCAAAACTAAATATGAAGGATTTCAAAATATTACAGGCATCGATGTTTTCAATAATTATATTGATGCACCAAGGAAAATTCTTGAAAAAACTAAAGAAGGTATCGCTTTAAGAAGAGACGTCAAAGCATGCCAAATGTATGTTGAGAACATTCGGAAAACGAATAAACGGAAAAGAAAAAAGAAGGAATTAAAGGATTCAACGGAAATTTCCATTTAATCAATGTAATTTTGTAAAAAACACTATAATGGCTACAACGATTCACAATATTGAAATCTTAAGAGAATACTTAACTGGGGTTTTAGACAGAGCAAATCATCATGCTCAAAATGTAAATGATATTGCTTTAGCGATAGCAGGAGGAATTATTTGGCGAACTACTAACAATATTCGTGTTTTGTCGAGGGAGGGCGAAATGAAAAACGTTCTATGGCTTATTGTAAATGAAAGAACTTTATGTTTTGTTTATAATCATGAGACAGGAAATATTGAAGTTCGAGAAGGTTCGATTCAAGGCAGTATGATTAGAAGCTTTAACAACTCAACTCCAATTTCAGAAGTTAAGGTGTTTTTTGAAAATTTATAATCCTAGAAGTGAAGTACTTTAATGCTCCTCATATACACCAAATTGAGGCTTTAACATCCCTGTGAAATATCCCTCAAAATAGCCTCTTTGTTTAAAATCTTCCTCAGTTATCCAGCGCACGGAACAATTTTCTCTGATAAATGATTTTGCGGTGTATTTATCGGTAATATCTATCAATACTGGGTCATTAACCAAATACTTCTTTAATCTGGCATTGCCTAATCCCCCCATTAAATGGTTATTGTAAATTCTTTGTCTTAGATTTTTTGTTCTTCCGATATAAAAAGGAATTTCATTTAGAGGATTTCTTGAATCTGTAATAATATATACACCTCCGCTTTCGACTATCTTACTAGGGGTTAAGTTGCTGAATTCTATCTTTTCAGCTGTCAACAATTGATATAGTTTAGAATTTAAGTCCCATTCCCAATGTTCCAAAGGGATTGCGAACGGTAATTTATTTGTAATAGAACTAAGAAAGTTTTGTGATTTATTCAAAATCTAGGTTTTTACGGATTTAACGGTTTTAAAAGAATCGACAGAGCATCTTTTGTACTTGTCAACTCAGCCTTGTTTTTTAATGAGCCTAATCTTAATACGATAGGTTTAATTTGATCGTTTTCAACATAAATCCTAAACTCCTTTTGATATTCAAACTCATTAGGTTTTTCAAATAGGTTCAGTTTTCCACTCTTTTCCTTTTTATCGTAGTAATTGATAAATCCATGATGAAATTTTAGTCCTTGACTTTTCAATTCATTTTCAATTGAATCCAGAAAAAATTGATTGTCTTTGATTAGGACACAATGCGTTCCAAAATGGTTATTTCTCAAATCAATTTTACATTCAAAGGGATTCGGAAAACCATGTGAAGAAATACAATATAGAGAATAAATATTTCCGAGTACTTCACCAAAGGATTCTACAAGATGAATTTTCTGATAATTAAACTCCCTTTCAATATTTGGTATTTTAAAAGTACCAGGTAGCGAATTAATTATCTTAGATGCTCCTTCATACTTGTCACCTCTTAGTTCTTCATCTTCAATTTTTCGAAAGTACTGAATGGGATTCATGTAAATCGTTCCATTTTCGAGTAAATCGGTCATATTCTCTAAACTTCCAAATTTCAGGAATGCTATAATCTTGTGTTCCATCCTCTCATTGTTAGGTGCAAGATGAATCGTAATTCTCTAAACTGCTTTAGAATATTCTTTCTTTGTGATAAATAACTCAATATTATTTATAACCTCATTTAAAAAATTGAAAGTCTGTTCTTTGAAATTAACTAATTCTGCAACGGAATAATCCTTACCGATTTCAGAAAACGAAAAGTCCCCATGTGCTAGATGATTTCTTTTATTCTTGATTACTAATAAATTATCGCCATTTACAGATGGTTGTCCAAATCCGTAATCCGAAGCAATATTTCTAATTTTCTTTGCATCTAAATTACCTGAAAAATCTAATTTTCCCTTATCAAGAATTATAGTTTCTGAATCTAAAACCGAATTGATTAAATCATCAATTTGTTTGTTTAAGGTCTCCAAATTGAAATTACCTTCTTTTAAGTTTTTATTCTTTTGGATTAGAAATATTTTTTTGAGCTTATCACTCAATTTTGTGTAATCAATAGTGTTGTTTTGTAAATCAGCAAAAATTTCATCAATAGAATTTCTAATTGTAGCCTCTATCAAATTATACAGCAAAAGAAAGCTATTTGCAATTAATACTTTTTGTAATTGGTCGGAGACATGAAATTTTTGCTTCCTCTTATGTTTAACTAATTTCTTAAACATAATTTCAACCTCCTTCTCTTCTGCATATATAACCTCAATGAATTCTAAATATTCATTGATTTCGCTTTTACGCTTTTCAAAATCTGTTTTGACTGAAATCATTTGATAGTAAGAGTGTCAGCGGTTATTCTACCCAAGATACAATCACGAACAAATTCAACTCTTTCCTTGAGCTTAAATTTGTTATTGCTTGAATCAGAAGTTGTATGTACTTTAAATTGTTCTGAATCTAACCACTCCATATAAGTTGGAGTAATATTTGGGTCAATTTCTAAAGCTAAATGAACACCTACGGCTATCGCTTCGAATCTAACTCTTGGGGTACTATTTGAACCAGTTTCCTTCTTGAAACCTAAAGGGAAATGTGTATTAACAAAAGTCAGCATTCTATTAAATCGCCCTTCGTATACGGTTTTATCAAATCCATTTTCATTCTTATCATCCAAATAAGAATTTAGAAAAACTGCAACATCGTGCTTAAATTCTTGATATTGGTCTATGTAGGTAAAGAATCGTAATATCAATTCTTCATATTCACCTCGTTTCTCCTTTGACTTAGAAATTGGGCAAACTACCTTCAAGACAGCATTTTCTTTTAACTCAAGAATCATTTGATAAAAATCTCCTGAATATGCACCTTTTCTTAATTCACTATCAGTTAAATCAGCACTACTTGTATTTATCCTTCCAAATATATCTTTACGAACACTTTCATCAGCTTTTTCACTTACTACGATTACCTTGAAATCTCTATTATTAATATTGTTTTGGAGTTTTCGGGGTAGGTCTTTGAATTTTGCCCCGTTGATTTTATCTAGTTTTTCAAGGTTTCGTAATCTTAATCTGTCTTCTGAAAAGGCAATTAAAGTTCTTATACGTTGCGATCCGTCAATAATTTCAAGGCGATTATTATCATCTTCCGAAACTAAAAAAGGTGTTAGAGGAACCCCAAGTAATACAGACTCAATAAATCTTGATTGTCTTTTAGGCTCCCAAATAAATTCCCTTTGGTATTCGGGAACATATAACGTCGCCTCGGGATCACTTTCATCACCAAATTTGGTAACAATTACCTCAAATGGATAATCTTTGGTTTTGTAATCATAACTTATTGAAGTACTATTTACTTGGGCTTCTATTGCTTGTAATTCTTCATCTGAAAATTTGCTACGTGCCATCTTATCTTTTTAGTTTTTCTAAATGTTGTATTATACTCAAGCCAATAACCTCTCCTAATCTAGGTGGTACAGCGTTTCCGATATGTTTTGAAACATTTCTAACGCTCAAAGATTCTTGGTCTTTAGCAAATTTATAATCAATCGGAAATGATTGAAGAAGGGATGCTTCTCTTAAAGTAATTGCTCTATCTTGTTCAGGATGACCAAATCTACCATTGCCAATTCCAGTACAATGAGTTGTCATGGTCGGGGAAGGTTCATTCCAAGTCATTCGTCCATACATACTCCCATAAGTTTTTCCCTTTTCAGATTTATGACAATCTAAAAGTAAGCTTTCATCCCAATCTCTTTTCCAACTACCTCCTGGTTTTGATTGCCTAATTCTTTGTAAATTTTTTTCAGACAACTGTGATGCTCTATGTATAAAGTCAACTTCTGAAACTTTTCCAGATTCTACAGCTTCAAGTCCTCCTATTACATCTTTTACAGTCACATATGTTTTTGCAGAATGTGTCGGTGGAATTAATTGAATCTCTCCATGCTTTGAAGCTAATAACACTAATCTTTTCCTTTTTTGAGGTATTCCATAATCAGGGGCGTAAACAACTTGATAAGACACAGTATATCCTTCTTTTTCTAAAATTTTCACGAAATTTGGAAAGACAGGTGAGTGTTTGAATTTTGCAAGCTGGGGAACATTTTCCATTGAAACTACATCAGGTTTTGTTTCAATTATTGATTTTGCGAAACTTTCAAGAAGTAACCATCTACTATCCTTAGATTTATCCGCATTAAGGGTATAATTGGAAAATGGTTGACAAGGAGCGCATCCAACCAAAACTTTATATTTTGACTTTCCAAAATACTTAAGTAACGTCTTCTTGTTTAATGTTTCAACACTCTTGCATTCAAATCGAGCATTGCAATTTTCTTCGAAAGCAAATCTGCAAGTTTCGTCAATATCAATACCTACCTTAACATTTATTCCTGCCTTAATCAACCCATATGAAAGCCCTCCGATTCCACAAAATAAATCGACCGCTGAAATTTCATTTCTTATTTCCTTTGTTTCTTCCATTTTCCAAAAGGACAAATATTGCTAATCCCGTTTTTAACCTAGATGATGTTAATTTCACATTTTTCATCAAAGATTAACTCACAAAAATGAAGATAATTATTGATAAATACAAGGAATAATTTTAACAAATTTAGTTATCTCATTGCCCTTCAAACTATGCCATCGATATTCGTTCTATAAACGAATAGCATGAAAAAGAACATAGATAACGAGTTGCCTAAAATTCGGGTAAAACTAAGAGACGATAAACCTTTAAACTTAGAAGGTAAATACACTCTGAACTACCTAGTTCGCTTTGAAGGAAAGACTATCAAAAAGCCCACAGGGTTGTATATTGAAGAAAAGAACTGGAACAAGAAGAAAGAAACGGTTTTAGGTGCAACAAACGAATTATTGCGGATTCAAGGGATTTTAGACGGAAAGAAATCAGATTTTAACCAATACTTTCTAAACTTCGATGCGACAGGGGGACAAATCAATCGCAAAATAATTGATGATTATTTCGAGAACAAACGCTTTGATGATTTCTTTAGCTATTACAAAGGAGTTGTGGATAAGCGTAAGGAACTTTCTAAAGTTACTTTAAACAAGTACAAGCTTTGCTCTGAAATTCTAAAAAAGTATTGCAAGAAGAACAAGATCCAACCTCTTCGATTTAATGACTTACGTTTAGGGTTTCTGCAAGATTTCGATACACATTTAGTTTTCTTCTTGAAGCTTTCCAGCGATACCGCCAATAATTACCACAAATGCCTTAAATACGTGCTGAATCAGGCAGTTCTCGACGGAATAATTAACCGTTCACCTTATCTTGGGTTTAAACCACATAAAACCAATAGCCGTAAAAAAGTGATTCCGCTTACATCCAATGAAATAGAAAAAGTCTTAAATGTCGAAATCCCTGAAAACCGCCAACATCTTGAAAAGATAAAAGACTATTTCGAATTCATTTTAAATACAGGATTACGCTACTCCGATTTGTTTAATGTAAAGGTTGAAAACATCATCAAATCAGGAAACGTAAATCATAGAAGTTTGAAAATTATCCAAGAGAAAACGAAGAATCCTTTGATGATTCCGCTAAATGTAAAAGCGAATGAGATTTTAAACAAATATATTGACTTTTATGAAATAGAATCAGGTTTTGTATTCCCAAAATTGACGAATCAGGTTTTCAATAGACAATTAAAGGATTTAGCGGAATTGGCGGAAATAGATAAAAATTTGAACTGCCATTTAGGAAGACATACCTTTGCTACTCGTTTAAGAAAATTAAATGTATCGTTGGAAGATGTTTCTGAATTGCTAGGACATACCGATGTGAAAATGACGAAATTGTACGCTAAGACGGATTTTTCGAAGCTATCAGAAGCGGTAAGTCTCCTTTAAAATCTATAAATCCTTAAAAAACTCTCCTAGACTTATCTTGTGAATATCCAAGATTTTTAGGAGGGTTTTCAATGTTACATTCGTTCCGCTTTCCACTCTCCAGTATTGTACACGATTTAAATCATGGTCATAAGCAAAGCTTTCGGCTGACGTGTAATTCGCCTTAATCCTAAGTTCTTTTAACTTCTTAGAAATCAAGATAATTCTTTTGTCAGTTATTTCCGAGTCCTTTGCCATATAAAGAATGGCAAGTTGGCATGATATTTCATTAATTGTAACCGCATAAAAGCGAATTTATTTCTAACTTAGTTCCAAAATGAAATTTATGGCGCATAGAATTTTGCTGATTTTTCTCCTTTCTTACTCAATTGTGGGTTTTGGGCAGAGCGATACGATAACATACAAAAATGAAGCATCTAAGAAAATTAGAATGGTGATTATGGGTGATTCGTTATGGCTACAAAACTATGAGTCCAAAAAATCATTAATGACATACCTTGACTATGAAGCCATGGAAGTCGAAGGATTTGCTTTCTATATTGGAAAATTGAAAGCGAACGATAGTGAGTTCGATGTTACAGTACAATTTTTAGAAGATTCACTTTGTACAATTGACTCTGAAATCTCGGAATTCAATTTTGGTCTATGCAAAGAAGAGATTAAGCCAAAATATAAAAACAATCCTTTCGGAAGTGGGGGGAATGGCACTAATGGAGGTTTTGGAACTGGTAATGGTAAAGAAAATGGAATTAATGAAGGTTCGGGAATTGGCTCAGGCAAAACGGAAAGAAAGAGATTGAACGATCCAAATATCGACCAAATACAAACCGTTGAAAATGTTGTTGTCCACTTGAAATTAACAGTGAATGAAAATGGAGAGGTAGTTTCTGCAAGTAACGTTATTTCTAAAACAACTACATCAGACCAACGCATAATTAGTCAAGTTATTTCCGCTGTGAAACAGCAAGTAAAGTATCAAAAATCTATTGGCTCAAGCCTACAAACGGTTTATTTGACTGTTAGATTGAACGCAAAATAAATCGTAACATTTTGACCATATTCGATAAACATAGACTTTTCGCCCTCAATCAAAATGAAATGAGAGAGACTGTCATGTTGTTAATAGAAGATTCTATCGTCAATGCCAAATTGATAAACACTTTAGATTCCATCGGAATTGACGCTAGTTTGTACTCGACCAGTTCCGTTACCATAATTTATAATCTGCTTGGGTTAGATTCTAAAATTCCGAAAGATGACTTCTACGCTTTGTTTTTTGGCTTGATAAAAGAAGGTGAACGGATTGATTTCACTCGGTCAAGAACGCTTTTGAGAAGGTTCGCAGAAACGGTTATGTTTGACATTTACAAACGGTTCGAATTGTTGTAAATGAAGTAAGCCCCTGACAAAAGTGTAGGGGCATTACCAAAACCGAGAAAAAGCTGATATTCTTAGATTAGCTTTCGGTATTTTCCATGAGCATACCTAACAAGCATTTTTTTATCAATGTAATTGTCCAAGTGATTTTCAGCCGTTTTATGTTTCAAACCGATAGAATCAGCAATCTTTTTTGATGTAGCTTTACTGAATTCGTTCGGCAAAGTTTCATAATAATTGACCTGTTCAAGATTACTAAGGCGATCAGTTTTATCTCTTGAAACCAAGCGAGAGTAAACGCTTATCATGTGACTTTTACATGAATTTGCTATGTTAATCGCTGTTTCGAAATCAATGTCTAAACATTCAATTTCATGCGGTAATTCATCTTCTACATCTCTCATCAACCTACTAGCACTTAAAATCATTGCGATTTTAAACGTGATTAATCCTAATCGCTTAATTGATGCAAGAATTTCTTCGCCAAATAGGTTATGTGAATTGTTAAACCATTCTTCGAAATGTAAATGAAACATATCCCATTGTTCGTCAGTGAATGAAAAATTGATATTGTAATCTAAATTTTCAAGTTTTAAGAACAACTCAAATACTTCCTCTCCGAGAGTGGAAAAATACCTACCTAGATCCAACTTCTTCTGTGCTAAATGAAGCTTATTATTCCACTGGTTTTTACCTTTAAAATCCATAAACATCATTCGGCTGAATAAACCATTTTCGGCTGAACTAATCAAACCTTTGACCTGATTTGGTGTTCCACTTAAAACGAGACCAAGACTGGGATATGTAATTTCTACAAATTCATTATTCGTTCTTCGTTGGTAGCTGATATGTTCGTGATGAAAAGCTTTACGAAGCGCATCGCTAAAATTTCCCCAATCTTTAGATAAAGTTTCATTCAGTGTATCAGCTTCTGTTTCCCAAAGCATTCCGTAACCTTCATTGTTGGATAATTGAGCTAAAATGGACGAAGAACTACTATTTGCAGGGATAAAGAACAGTTGTAGTTTCTTTTCCTCATTACTTGATAAATCATTCATCTTCTCCTTTAGGTATTGGTGAACTTGATGTCCAAGCATTTTTGGATATTTCATCATTCCTTTTCCCGAAGAAGCTGGTGCTACTACAAAAAGATACAAATTCGTTCCTGCTGTATAATAATCATAAAAGCCAACTATGTTTCGAAATACACCGCCCAGTAAGGCTAAAGAACTCAAAAGTATTAACGATTTGTCTTGTTGGCTATCAACAGAATTACAGCATTTCTTCAAAAAATCGGGAAGTTGTTCAAAAACCTCCATCGGAATCAATTCGGTTTCATGAACAGTATTTAAGAATTCATTTTTTAAGTTATCCTGTTGCTCTTTTATGCTTTTAAGCTTTTCAACCGCATTATTAAAACATTTGTCGAACTGATCTTTAGTTAACCCAAGTTTAACATAATCGGAAATATCTTTACCGCCCTTTTCAATGAATTCGGCTGGAATTTCAAGGCTTGGGATATTGTATTTATCAAGCAGTAATTGAGATTGTTTGATACCAGTTTCATCATTGTCCAATAGTGAGATTGCCTTTATCCCTAAATCGTTGAGATACTCAAATAAACCTTTAGGAGGATTAGCAGTTTCGCTGTTAAAACAAATTGCCCTGTAATTTAGTCCTCGAATGGTCATTACGTCCTTTTCACCTCCCGTGATAAAGATGTAATCTTCATTGTCAATCTGCTCAAATCCAAAAATATAATCTTTCGGTTTTTGTCCAACATATCTAAAAAATTTCGGTTTTGGACAATAAATTTTGGCGAAAAATTCACTGGAATAGGCATACAATGTCATTCCAATTTTACGCTTAGAAGTATAATCATGTCCGTTTTTGTTTATCCCCGAAAATCCATCTATCGGTAAAACATTGTACTCCCGCAATATCTTTTTAGTGATGCCGTATTTAGCGAAATATTCGAGTTCTGATTTTTTGAATTTATCATGTTCTCTTCGCAGAAGCTTGAAATTTGATTTTAACCTTGAGACATCATCTCCACTAAAGACATTCTTGTCGTATTCTATTTCATTCAAGGCTTGTAGAATTTCAGGAAACTCTTCCTCTTGGCATTTATCAAAGTGATAAGCTGCTAAACTGAACATATCACCTGAAAAATCGGGATTACCATGGTCTTTGTAATACCATTTATCTCCTTTCTTGTAAACGCTTACCCCAGGATTTTTATCCTCATAGTATGGGTTGTAAGTGTTTTTGCTTCTTTCTCCTACAATCTCTAAATCCTTAAAAATGAATTTAAAGAAAAGAAGCCCTCCGTCTGTAAGTTCAAGAATGAACTCTTTACTGATCTTGCTGTTTTTCATTGTTATATAATTTAAACTTCAAGGTCAGAAACAGACATAATTTTATTTGCGCCAAATTTTATTGTAGCACCATTAGATTGGGGCTGTAGACATGATTAAAAAACTATATTTTGTTTCTATTTTGTTTCGCATTTAGTGCTTTTTCTTTTATTGAGGCTTTATGTTTTAATTCAAGAATTTCTCTAGTCTTAATTCGCCTCTCAATTTCACGATCTTTTTGTAGTTTGAATTGGTCAATATAACCAAGTGTTTTTTCATCGCTTAGTATATCGTCTAAAAAGTCAGATATCTTTATATTTCTTAGAATTTTACTTTCTTCTTGTATGTGAATATCGTTTTGATAAAAATCAGGTAAGAAATCAGCTAGTCTTAAAGGAAGACTTGAAATTTCCGAACGATTTTTTCGATTATTTAAAAAATGGAATTTTACGGTGCAAAATGTTTCGCCATATAATTCTCGAAATTCAAATAAGGTAAAGATTGAAAAGGTGAATCTAGGATCAGTTTTATGTCCATCATGTAAGTATTGAATCACTACGTTCGAAAATTGAGGTTTGACTCGTATTATGGGATGAAAGGATTTAAGATAAGAGGTGATGTCAGCAGTAAGTTCTGAATGGTAAGCCACCTTTTTGAATTTGTTTTTACTACTAATTCTATTTTTCCAAAACTTAGTAGTGAACCACCTTTGCAGTTCTGTCGATTTTAAGCCATGAATTTTGGCTATTTTATAGTTTGAAAAATTATACTTTAAATAGTCGGAATAAATTTCATCCGCTTTTTTTAATGGAACAGGTTCTATAAGTATTTTTCTAGTGAAATGATAGTTGCAGTCTTTGCAATTAAATCTCTGTTTATCTTCTTCTTTACCTTTTCCCGAAAGAATCAGATTTTTCGAATTGCATCTCGGACATTTTTTCATCTCCATAACTTTAATTGAGAAACAAGTAAAGATAACAAGCAACCTCGATATGTTCACTCATATAGAAACAAGCGTTCAAGATGTTGAAGGGATATGTTGCAGAGGTAAGGAAGATTTTAAGGGATTTAAGGGAAATCAACTAGCTTTCTAAATCACCGTGCGAACGAAGGAAACAAGTAAACCTTAACTTGATTGTTTCCGTGGATAAAACGAATTGTCTATGACCTCAAATCTAAAGAAAGAAAAGAACCTATTCACAGAATTAAAACTGGAATTAAGACCGTGTAAAATCTGTGAAGAAATTCAACCTTATACAGTCATGAATAAATGATAAATTCTGAAAAAGCACCCCTATATCAGCCCCTGTACTAAGACCAACATGGCTAAAAGCCTTGCTCTGCCGCACGCATGGGGTCGCGGGTTCGAGTCCCGTCCAGACCGCT
>CAZCIV010000038.1:9164-12929 GCA_964498595.1 uncultured Flavobacterium sp. | reverse complement strand
ACTATTTTTGTTCTTCAATTATACGCCAAATAAATTTTATACACGCCATGACACAGTCAGAATTATACCACACGCTTGCGCTCATGCAAGTGGAAGGAGTAGGAGATGTAATCGCTAAAAAGCTCCTCCAACATTGCGGAAACGCAGAAGAAGTCTTCGCTTCAAAAAAATCCCAACTTCAAAAAATTGACGGCATTGGTTCGGTTGTAATTAAAAATTTACAAGACAAATCGGTATTTGCAAAAGCGGAAGCCGAGCTTCAATTCATTGCACAAGAAAATATTTCTACTACTTATTTTCAAGAAGAAAATTATCCAGAAAGGTTAAAACATTGTTACGACAGCCCTGTACTTTTATTCCAAGCCGGAAATATCGATTTACAAAACCAAAGAATCATCAGTATCGTTGGCACACGGCAAATCACGACGTATGGCATGGAATTTACTAAGAAATTGATTGAAGAAATCTCACCCCTAAATCCAATCATTGTTAGTGGTTTTGCTTATGGCGTTGATATTTACGCCCATCAAGTAGCAATGGATTGTGGTTTACAAACTATAGGTGTTTTGGCTCACGGATTGAATCAAATTTATCCGAAAACCCACAAAAAGTACTTGGCAAAAATGGAACAAAATGGCGGCTTTTTGACCGAATTTTGGAGCACCAGCAATCCCGATAAGGAAAACTTTATCAAACGGAATCGCATTGTGGCTGGTATTAGCGAAGCTACTATAGTAATTGAAAGTGCCGAAAGAGGCGGGTCACTAGTCACGGCTAATTTAGCTAACGATTATAATCGAGACGTTTTCGCCGTTCCAGGAAGAACGACGGATAAATACAGTCAAGGCTGCAACAATTTGATTAAAACACAGCGAGCAAATTTGCTTACTTCGGCAGCAGATTTAGTCTATATTTTAAATTGGGAATTACAACGCGAATCTCAAAAAGCAGTACAAAAACAATTGTTCGTTACCTTAACTGATGAAGAGCAAATCATCTACGATTACCTACAAAAAACCGGAAAAGAAATGATGGACATCATCGCCTTAGAATGCGATTTTCCAATTTATCGAATTTCGTCTATTTTGTTAAATATGGAATTAAAAGGTGTAGTTAGATCTTTGCCTGGAAAAATGTTTGAGGCGGTTTAATTTTAAACTCGTAAATTAGTGTCAAAATTAAAAACCATGTACACGCTTCCAAAAATTGAACGCTTTCAACAAAATGTGGCTTCAAAGTATACCATTTATAACAGTGTTTTCATCACGTTGCCTTTTGACGAGATTAATAACACGGGAGTTTTGTTGCCTTTGTTTTCTGAAGTTTGTGAAAACGGATACAAAAACGAGCAAAGTCCAGCGGAGATTTTTGAAACCTTCGTAACGAAATATTTAGATAATCCTTCTGAAGCAGAAAAAATCAGTTTGTTGTTTCGATTTATTCAATATGTGGAGCGTCAAGTGGTGCTTTTTGATGCGATTGAAGACGCTGCTTTTCCAATAGTGAACAATATGGAAGGCAAAAGTTCGCTTCGTGCTATTAAAGAAACGGCAGAATCGGAAGGAAAAAGCAAAGAACTGAAAGAATTTTTAGAAAATTTCAAAGTTAGAACGGTTTTAACTGCACATCCAACACAGTTTTATCCAGGTTCGGTTTTAGGAATTATTACCGATTTGACGGAAGCTTTGAAAGCTAACAATCATATTGTAATTAAAGATTTGTTGGCGCAATTGGGTAAAACGCCGTTCTTCAAAAAAGAAAAACCAACTCCTTTTGATGAAGCTGTGAGTTTGATTTGGTATTTGGAAAATGTGTTTTATCCAACAGCAAGCGAAATGGTGCATTACCTTCAAAAAAATATTTTTAAAGGAAACGAACTCAAAAATGATGTGCTCAATTTAGGTTTTTGGCCCGGTGGCGATCGAGATGGAAATCCGTTTGTAACTACTGAAATTACTTTGAAAGTTGCCGAACGTTTACGAACTTCTATCTTAAAATGTTATTACACCGATATTCGAAAATTAAAACGAAAATTAACTTTCACAGGTGTTGACGTGATTATTGCCGAATTGGAAAACAAGTTATACCGTTCGGTTTTTTATTCGCAAGGAGACATTTTTATTTCTTTGGAGGAATTCAAATCGCAATTACAAAACATTAAAAATATCATTGTTGAAAAACACCAATCGCTTTATGTGGATGAGGTCGATTTGTTGTTGAACAAAGTCAATTTGTTTGGCTTTCATTTTGCGACTTTAGACATTCGCCAGAACAGCAAAATTCACAAAGCGGTTTTTCAAGACATTGTTCAAAAAGAGAAAAATTTGTTTCCAGCAGATTATTTTAACTTGTCGGAACCAGCTAAAATTGATATTTTATCCAAAGCTTCAGCTCAATTAAAAGCTTCAGATTTTGAGAATGAAATTACGAAAGAAACTATCAGTTCTATTGAAGCCATTCGTACGATTCAACAGAATAATGGTGAATTAGGCTGTAACCGTTACATTATTAGTAACAACGAAAGTGCTTTGAACGTTATGGAAACTTTGGCGATGTTTCATTTGTGCAATTGGAACAATCCAACGGTTGATGTGGTGCCGCTTTTTGAATCGGTGGAAGATTTGCACAAAGCTGATTTAGTGATGGAACAATTGTATACCAATTCGTTTTATGCGAATCATTTGAAAAATAGAGGCAATCAGCAAACCATCATGTTAGGTTTCTCAGACGGAACAAAAGATGGTGGCTATTTAATGGCAAATTGGGCAATTTATAAAGCAAAAGAAGCCTTGACCGAAATTTCTAGAAAATATAATATCAAAGTCATTTTCTTTGACGGTCGTGGCGGACCTCCAGCGCGTGGTGGCGGAAAAACGCATCAGTTTTATGCTTCGTTAGGTCCAAAAATTGAAAGTCAGCAATTGCAATTAACGGTGCAAGGACAAACGATTAGTTCTAATTTTGGAACGTTGGATTCGTGTCGTTATAATTTAGAGAATTTGGTGAGTGCGGGTGCGAAAAATCAAGTTTTCAATACCAATCAAAATGAATTGACAAATTCTGAAAATGCCATTTTAGAACAATTAGCCGAAATTAGTTTTAAGAAATATATTGATTTTAAAAATCATCCGTTGTTTGTGCCTTATTTGGAAAAAATGAGCACGTTGAATTATTACGCAAAAACGAATATTGGCAGCCGCCCATCCAAAAGAAAATCAGAAGCGAAATTAAATTTGGATGATTTAAGAGCCATTCCGTTTGTGGGTTCTTGGAGTCAATTAAAGCAAAATGTTCCTGGTTTTTTCGGACTTGGAACGGCTTTAAAACATTTTGAAGACCAAAATCGTTGGGATGAAGTAAGTGACCTGTACAAACATTCGTTATTTTTCAGAACATTGCTAGAAAATAGTATGATGGCGTTGAGTAAATCGTTTTTTCCACTAACGGCTTACATGAAAAACGATGCGGAATTTGGTACTTTTTGGACGATAATTCACGATGAATATTTAGAAACCAAACGCTTATTGCTAAAAATTTCAGGTTTCAAAGAATTAATGGAAAACTATCCCGACGGAAGAGCTTCCATAGAAATGCGTGAAAAAATGGTCGTTCCTTTATTAACGATTCAGCAATATGCCTTGTTAAAAATTAAAGCGTTGAGAGAAAGTCAAACACCTGACGAAAAGTTAATTGCGGTTTATGAAAAAATAGTAACACGTTCGTTGTTTGGAAATATTAACGCGAGTAGAAATTCGGCTTAGTTTT
>CAZCIV010000038.1:0-9064 GCA_964498595.1 uncultured Flavobacterium sp. | reverse complement strand
TTATCTACTTCTTCTAAGTTGTTGATGTAGTAATTGTATTTTTCTCTTTCGGTTTTGAATTTCTCAACGATTAATTCAAACAATTCTTGTTTGGCGTGACCGTAGCCGTAATTTCCACCTAAATAGTTGGCTTTCATTACTTCCGTTTGTTCTGGTGTTGCTAACAATTTGTATAAAGCAAAACAATTACAAGTATCTGGGTTTTTTGGATCTTCTAAAGGTGTACTATCGGTTTGAATTCCCATAATTTGTTTGCGAAGTGCTTTGTCATCCACAAAAATATTAATGAAATTGTTTCTCGATTTACTCATTTTTTGTCCGTCTGTTCCTGGAACATACATGGTTTCTTCGCTTGTTTTTCCTTCAGGTAAAACAAAGGTTTCTCCCATTTGATGGTTAAATCTTGAAGCAACGTCTCTTGTAATTTCTATATGTTGTAATTGGTCTTTTCCAACTGGAACAATATTGGCATCGTATAATAAAATATCCGCTGCCATTAGCATTGGATAGGTAAACAATCCCGCATTTACATCTTCTAATCTATCTGCTTTATCTTTGAACGAATGCGCTAATGTTAAGCGTTGGAACGGAAAAAAACAGCTTAAATACCAAGACAATTCTGCTGTTTGAGGTACATCAGATTGGCGATAGAAAATAACTTTATCGGTATTTAATCCACAAGCTAGCCAAGTTGCCGCCGTACTGTAGGTGTTTTGTCTTAATTCTGCGCCATTTTTGATTTGCGTAATCGAATGCAAATCGGCAATGAAAAGAAATGATTGATTATCAGGATTTTCAGCCATTTTAATTGCTGGTAAAATTGCTCCTAATAAATTACCTAAGTGAGGCGTTCCTGTACTTTGAACTCCGGTTAAGATTTTTGCCATTTTTCAACTGTTTTTTGCAAAGGTAAAGGATAATGTAAAAAGGCAAAACTAAAAAGTGGAAGTTTTACGAAAATCATTACTTTTGGGAATATTATTTGCTGAAGAAAATGAAATTTTTAAAATATCCGCTTACACTTTTATATCGAATTTGGTTCTACATTTTGGTTTTAGTTCCCATTATTGTACTATTTCCTTTCATTTTGGCTACGATTTTAAGTGAAAAAACCTATCCGTTATTTTTTAGAATTGCGCGTATTTGGGCCAAATTCATTTTAATTGGAATGGGATTCCATTACAAAATAGAAGGAGATGAAGTTTTTGAAGATGGAAAAAGTTATATGTTAGTAGCCAATCATACTTCAATGACGGACATTATGTTGATGTTGATTGCAGTAAAAAATCACCCGTTTGTTTTTGTTGGAAAGAAAGAATTGGCGAAGATTCCGATTTTTGGATTTATCTATAAACGTGTTTGTATTTTGGTTGATAGAAGTAGTAGTAAAAGTCGCTATGCAGTTTTTGAACGTGCACAAAAAAGAATTCACCAAGGATTGAGCATTTGTATTTTCCCAGAAGGTGGCGTTCCCGAAGAGCATATTGTTTTAGATGAATTTAAAGATGGCGCTTTCAGAATCGCTATTGAACACGGTTTACCTATTGTTCCAATGGTGTTTTTCGATAATAAAAAACGTTTCTCGTATACTTTTTTCAGCGGAAGTCCAGGAAAAATGCGTGCTAAAATTTATCCTGTAATTGAAACCAAAGGGAAAACATTGGAAGACAAAAATGAATTAAAACAACAAGTAAGACAAATTATATTACAACCATTGCTTGAGGATTTAAAATAAAAAAGTCTAGACGCATCTAGACTTTTTCAGTTTCATTTTAACTAGAAATGAAACAACTTAACTAAAAATTTAAGCTTAACCAACAAAGCTTAAAAACTAAAACTAAACCCAGTATACAAACCAATGAAATAAGGTTTGAAATTACTTGAGTTTTCACTAAATGAATTGATTTGATATTTAAACATAGGTTGGAAGTTAGCATCAAAACTTTTCCAAAAATTATATTTAAAGCCAAATCCCACATTACTACTGAAATGTATATTGTTTAAATTGTTTGCTTTTCCTACATTCATTTCCATACCATCAGTTAATAAAGAAATGCTATTATCGTTTAGAAATAAAGTACTCATTCCACCAATTATTTCAACTTTAAATTTTTTATCTAATATTTTATATGAAATTTCTAAAGGGACTTCAATGTAACTTATATTTTGTTTTAAGGAACCTGTATTTTCATTTATGGCGATATTTTCAACATCACTCGAAAGAGTTTCAATTATATTGTTTTTTGAGGTAAAAACAATATTTGCAGCTTTTTCATTTCTTGAGATATTAGGAACATTATTTTCTACACTTCTCATTTTTGAATCATAAACAACATCATTAGTGTTGTAACTTAGATTAATATTGTTAATTCCTGCTCTTACGCTCAATTTGTTAGAAATAAAAAAAGAAGTTGATATCCCGTAACTCAAAGTTGTTGTATAGTTCTTACGATTAGAATTAAATTGTTCATCAATTGAAGATCCTTCTGCTAATGAATTGAAATAAACAGGCGACGCGTTAGTGCTAATCGCCCATTTACTTCTTTTTTCTTCTTTTTCATCTTCATTTTTCCCATCCTCTTTTTCTTTAAGCAATTCTTCTAGCGGATTGGTTTCTTTAGAAACTTCAGTCACTAGCGTACTATCTTGAGTAATGATTTCATTGGAAACAAAAACATTTGAATTGTTTGTTAGTTTTGTAATAGAATCATTATTAGTTATTGTTGTTGTGTTTGATGTTTTATTTTCAAAAAAAGCATCAATAGTTTTTTTATGGATAGAGTTTTTATCTTCTCTCTTGTTATCAACTACGTTATTGACATCAAATAGGTTTTCAAAAGCGGAATTATTTTTGTTAAACTTCGTTTTTGATTTTCTTTTTGTCTTGTTTTTTTCTGTATTAGTAACTAAAACTTTTTCAAAATTTAGCTCAGACGATTGTTTTTTGAAATTGTTCTTTTCTTTTTTAAATCCTTTTTGATTTGAGTTAATATTGTTTAATTTATCATTTGAAACCCATCCTTTTCTTTTATCAGAATTATGTTTAAGCTCTGAATTAACTAATTTATCATCAATCGAATTTTCTTTATTTTGAAGTATTGAGTTGTTAGATTTTATATTTAATTTTTTTTCATTTGAATGTGCATCATAAACAATTGCTTCGTTATTTGGCAAAGTAATGTTTGAATTATTTGACTTTCCTTTAGAGTTTTTAGTATTTACAATTGTGCTGTCGGAATTTGGTGCTTTAATTGTACTATTTTCACCTAAGAAATTCCAAATTAAAACTCCAATTATGAAAAGTGAAGCGGCAATACCTGAAAGTTGAAACCAAAGTGGCACAATTCTTTTTTTCTTCTTATTTAAACGATTTGCAATAATATCCCAAGACTCTTCAGGCGGTAATGCTTCGAAATCTTTGAATTTCTCTTGAAATAATCGTTCTATATTTTTATTTTCTTTCATTTACTTTTTTTTACATCAAAACTAGTATTTGACTCAATTTTATTCTTCAAAATAGCTTTAGCTCTTGCTAAGTTAGATTTTGAAGTTCCAATGTTTATTTCCAACATTTCAGAAATTTCTTTGTGAGAATAACCATCTAAAACATAAAGATTAAATACCAATCGATACCTATCGGGTAACTCTTGTATTATTTTGTTTAGAAATTCTAAACTCACAGTATCATCATCAATTTCTATATCTTCTTCTGCTGGAATTTTCTCAGAAACAATTTCAAATATATTTTGTTTTCTATATTGTTGTAAAACATAGTTAATTACTATTCTTTTTGCCCAACCTTCAAAAGAACCTGAGTTTTTATATTGACTTATTTTCTCAAATATGATTAAAAAACTTTCTTGTAAATTATCTTGAGCTTCTTCATAATTACGAGAGTATTTCAAGCACACAGTAAACAACTTTGGCGCCAATAATTTGTAAAGTTGTTCTTGCGACTTGATATTGTTTTTAATACATTCATGTATGAGTTGCTCAATTATCAAATGTTTTTATTTTTAAATTACAGGTATTTCATATTCTAAAAAAATATCATTCCCATTTGAATCTTTTCCATGCCAAAATTTAAAAATGTAAGTACCGTTGTTTGTGGGCTTAAAATTTAAAATTTCTTCAAAAGTTTCATTTTCATTATAACTAGTACAGTTTCTATTATCTTCAAAAACAACAGTTTGAACCGCTATTGTTCTTACATTTAAGTTTTTTTCATATACAAAACCATAAAACCCATAACAACTATTGGGTTTGTGATAACTAATTCTAATTTGATACGTTTCTCCCATTATAAATTCCGCTGGCATATCAACACTTTCAACAGGCAATGTCACATAGTAAAAACGTTCACTTTCTTCTACACTACAAGATGAAACAATAAATAAAGTAAGAAGTAAAATAAAAATTTTTTTCATTTTAGAAATCATTTTAATTCATTATAAGTTAGATTAAAAAAAGAATAAAAGGTTGCGTTAAGTTACAAAAAAAAAATCCCGAAAAAATCGGGATAATTTGTTAACCATTGTTTTCTTTAATGGTTTCTTTTATTTTTTGTTCTAATTCATCCATTAATTCTGGATTGTCTTTAATTAAAACTTTAACAGCGTCTCTACCTTGACCTAGTTTAGTTTCACCATAACTAAACCAAGAACCACTTTTCTTAATGATTTCAAAATCAACAGCTAAATCTAAAATTTCTCCTACTTTAGAAATTCCTTCTCCGTACATGACATCAAATTCAGCAGTTCTAAAAGGTGGAGCTACTTTATTCTTTACGATTTTAACTTTGGTTCTGTTACCAATTACGTTTTCACCATCTTTAATTTGAGTTGATTTACGAATATCAATACGAACCGAAGCATAGAACTTTAATGCATTTCCTCCTGTAGTAGTTTCAGGATTTCCAAACATTACTCCAATTTTATCACGTAATTGGTTAATGAAAAACACCGTACAATTGGTTTTGTGAATCGTTCCTGTTAACTTTCTCAACGCTTGCGACATTAAACGAGCATGTAATCCCATTTTAGAGTCTCCCATGTCACCTTCAATTTCACTTTTTGGTGTTAAAGCGGCAACCGAGTCAACTACTACAATATCAACAGCTCCAGAACGAATTAAACTTTCGGCAATTTCTAATGCTTGCTCACCATTATCGGGTTGCGAAATAATTAAATTGTCAATATCAACCCCTAATTTCTCAGCATAAAAACGGTCAAATGCGTGCTCAGCATCAATAAATGCTGCAATTCCACCCGCTTTTTGAGCTTCTGCAATGGCGTGTAATGTTAACGTGGTTTTACCTGACGATTCTGGTCCGTAGATTTCTATGATTCTTCCTCTTGGGTATCCATTTACTCCAAGAGCCAAATCAACCCCTAATGAACCTGACGGAATAGCTTCTACTTCTTCAACAGCGCTATCACCTAATTTCATTACGGTTCCTTTTCCGTACGTTTTGTCAAGTTTGTCTAATGTTAGTTGTAAGGCTTTTAATTTTGCGTCTTTATCTGAGCTCATAATAAAATATTTTTCGTAAAAATACATCTTTTTTTATTCGATACAAAAATTGTTAATATGTTTTGATGGGCTATTAAAGATTTGATTTTTAATCTATTTTATTACCTTTGTGCCCGAATTCTTCCATTTAGAATTCTATTTCGTACAAACGTGATTTATCACGTCTCTAATTTTCTAATCTTAAAACGTTTATAGCATGCAACTGTATAACACTTTAAGCGCAGAAGAAAGAAAAGAGCTAATTGATTTAGCTGGTAAGCAACGATTAACGTTGTCTTTCTATGCGTATGCCAAAATTGAAGATCCCAAAAAATTTCGTAATGATTTATTTTTAGCTTGGAATGCACTCGATGCACTAGGCCGAATTTACGTTGCTCACGAAGGAATTAACGCTCAAATGAGTGTGCCAGCAGAAAATTTTGAAGCTTTTCGCGAAACGTTAGAAGCCTATGATTTCATGCGTGGCATCCGATTGAATGTAGCTGTAGAGCAAGATGATCATTCTTTCTTAAAATTAACCATTAAAGTGCGTCATAAAATTGTAGCTGATGGATTAAATGACGAAACTTTTGATGTTACCAATAAAGGGGTTCACTTAAACGCCAAATCTTTCAATGAAATTTTAGAAGACCCAAATACTATCGTAGTGGACTTCAGAAATCATTACGAAAGTGAAGTAGGACATTTTAAAGGAGCAATTACACCAGATGTAGAAACTTTTAGAGAGTCTTTACCCATCATCAACGAACAATTAAAAGATTTTAAAGAAGATAAAAACTTGGTGATGTATTGCACAGGTGGAATTCGTTGTGAAAAAGCTTCTGCCTATTTCAAACATCAAGGTTTTAAAAATGTATTTCAGCTGGAAGGTGGAATCATCAATTACGCCAAACAAATCAAAGAAGAAGGTTTGGAAAGCAAATTCATTGGAAAGAATTTCGTATTTGATAATCGTTTAGGAGAACGAATCACTGAAGATATTATTTCTCAATGTCACCAATGTGGAAAACCTTGTGATAATCATACCAATTGTGCTAATGATGGGTGTCATTTATTGTTCATTCAATGTGACGAATGTAAAGCAGCTATGGAAAATTGCTGTTCAACTGAATGTTTGGAAATCACACATTTACCATTAGCTGAACAAGTAAAATTAAGAAGTGGTAAACAAGTTGGAAATAAAGTGTTCCGTAAAGGAAAATCAGAAGCTTTAAAGTTTAAAAAATCAGGAGAATTACCTAATGCACCAATTGCAACTGTAAATCCGGTTAAAGACATTCGCCAAAAAATCAAAGTGAAAAAAGTGATTTTAGGGAAAGCACAACACTACTACGTAAAAGCTCAAGTAGGTCTATTTGAAATTGAAAACAACGAATTGAATGTAGGAGATAAGATTTTAATTTCAGGACCAACAACTGGCAATGAGGAATTGGTTGTAGAGAAAATGTTCGTTAATGGAATTGAAGCCAATCAAGCAAAACCCGGCGACAAAGTAACATTTGCCTTGCCATTTAGAGTGCGATTATCAGATAAACTTTTTAAAATCTTAAACTAATGACAACTACAGGAAGAATTGAATTGATGGCGCCTGCCGGTAATTTCGAATCGCTTCAGGCGGCATTAGATAATGGTTGTGATTCTGTTTATTTTGGTGTCGAACAATTAAATATGCGCGCTCGAGCAACAGTGAATTTCGTTTTAGATGATTTACCAGAAATTGCGCGTCGTTGTAACGAAAAAAACGTTAGAACCTATCTAACTTTAAATACGATTATTTACGATCATGATTTATCGATTGTAAAAACACTTTTAACCAAAGCCAAAGAAGCAGGAATTACAGCCGTAATTGCCTCAGACCAAGCCGTTATTATGACGGCTCGCACTATGGGGATGGAAGTACACATTTCCACTCAATTGAATGTAACGAACATCGAAACTGTAAAATTCTATGCGATGTTTGCTGACACGATTGTTTTGTCTCGCGAGTTGAGTTTGCGTCAAGTGAAAAAAATCACCGATGACATCGAAAAAGAGCAAATCAAAGGACCAAGTGGTAATTTAGTTGAAATCGAAATCTTTGGTCATGGTGCTTTGTGTATGGCGGTTTCTGGAAAATGTTATTTGAGTTTACATTCGCATAATTCATCTGCAAATCGAGGTGCTTGCAAACAAAATTGTCGTAAAAAATACACTGTAATCGACCAAGAAAGTGGTTTTGAAATCGAAATCGATAACGAATACATGATGTCGCCAAAAGATTTATGTACGTTAGATTTTCTGGATCAAGTTATCGATACTGGAATAAAAGTATTGAAAATTGAAGGTCGAGGAAGAGCTGCTGATTATGTGGCAACTGTTATCAAAACGTATCGCGAAGCAATTGATTCTTATTACGAAGGAACGTTTACTAAAGAAAAAATCAATACTTGGATGGAAGCTTTGGCAACCGTTTACAATCGTGGTTTTTGGAGCGGTTATTATTTGGGACAAAAATTAGGCGAATGGTCAGACAATCCAGGTTCTAATGCGACTCAGAAAAAAGTTTACGTTGGAAAAGGTATGCATTATTTCCCAAAATCAAGCATCGCCGAATTCAAAATTGAAGCTTACGATATTAAAAAAGGCGATAAAATTTTAATTACAGGTCCATCAACAGGAGCGCAAGAATTAATTTTAGAAGATTTCTTTGTGAATGACGTAACTTCTGAAAAAGCAACCAAAGGCGATAGTTGCACTTTGAAAGTGCCGTTCCGCATTCGTTTATCAGACAAAATGTATAAAATTGTAGAAAACTAATGGTTGTTGTTACGCTTCAAAGAGACAAATGTATTGGCTGCAATTATTGTGTAGAAATGGCACCTGCTCAATTCCAAATGTCTAAAAAAGACGGAAAATCAGTATTAATTAAATCGGTTGATTCAAAAGGATTTCACACCTTAAAATCACCTGATCATACCATTGTTGAAAATTGTGAATTAGCAGCAAAAGCTTGTCCGGTGCATATTATTACCGTAAAAGAAACTTAAATTTTTGTTTTACAATACTATATGAAAACCTATTTCGTTTTATAATGAGATAGGTTTTTTCTTTTTGGCGAACTTCGAGATTGATTTTTGAAAGTTTCCATAAAAAATCAATATCTTTACGCTCAAAAACATTTTAGAAACGTAGTCCAAAACGGACAATCAATATATATTTCAATTATGGCATGTACAAACTGTTCCACGGGTGCTAAAGACGGCACACCAAAAGGATGTAACAATAATGGGACTTGCGGCACCGATAGCTGCAACAAACTTTCGGTTTTCGATTGGTTGTCAAACATGACGTTGCCAGGTGGTCAAGAACCATTTGATGCAGCGGAAATTCGTTTTAAAAACGGAAGAAAAGAATTTTTCAGAAATACAGAAAAGCTAACATTATCTATTGGAGATATTGTGGCTACTGAAGCTTCACCAGGGCACGATATCGGAATTGTGACTTTGACAGGCGAATTAGTAAAAATTCAAATGAAAAAGAAAGGCGAAAATCC
>CAZCIV010000037.1:0-12943 GCA_964498595.1 uncultured Flavobacterium sp. | reverse complement strand
AATTAAACCAGCAGTTCGCTGCTGGTTTTTTAACAAACGGGCGTAGTACAAGGGCTAGTATAGTGGTCTCCAAAACCATTGATGGGGGTTCGAATCCCTCCGCCCGTGCAAATAAAGATTAAGATGAAAGTAGTTAATTACATATCTGAAGCATTTCATGAATTGAAAACGAATGTTACTTGGCCAGTTTGGTCTGAAGTTCAGCGTTTGACAATTATTGTAGCTGTATTTTCAATTGTTTTCGCTCTATTAACTTGGGGTGTTGATGAATTATTTGTAAAAGCACTTGAAGGTTTCTTTAATATTTTAAAATAATACTTACAGTATGGCTGATAATAATGTTAATAAATGGTATGTAGTAAGAGCTGTAAGTGGTCAAGAAAATAAAGTTAAAAACTACATCGAGACAGAAACTGCCAGATTAGGTATGTCTGATTATATTTCTCAGGTTCTTGTACCAACTGAAAAAGTGGTTCAACTTAGAGATGGTAAGAAAATTGTTAAAGACAAGGTTTATTTTCCAGGCTATATAATGATTGAAGCTAATTTAACGGGTGAGATTCCCCACATCATTAAATCGATTCCTGGTGTTATTGGTTTCTTAGGTGAAACAAAAGGAGGAGATGCTGTGCCATTAAGACAATCTGAAGTAAACAGAATGTTAGGTAAAGTAGATGAGTTATCTGTAAAAGTAGATAATGTTGCTATTCCTTATGCTGTTGGTGAAACAGTAAAAGTGGTAGATGGTCCATTCAATGGTTTTAATGGAACTATTGAAAAAGTAAATGAAGAAAAGCGTAAACTTGAAGTAATGGTTAAAATTTTCGGAAGAAAAACTCCATTAGAGTTAAGTTTTATGCAAGTTGAAAAAGTATAATTTTCGTTACATATATAAATCACATCAATCGCTTCCAATTGATAGATGTGCTAAATTTTTTTAAAAATGGCAAAAGAAGTTAGTAAAGTAGTTAAACTACAAGTTAAGGGAGGTGCTGCGAATCCATCGCCACCGGTTGGACCTGCTTTGGGGGCTGCTGGGGTTAACATCATGGAGTTCTGTAAGCAATTTAATGCTAGAACGCAAGATAAACCTGGCAAAGTTTTACCAGTACAAATTACTGTGTATAAAGACAAGTCTTTTGACTTTGTTGTTAAAACGCCACCTGCTGCAATTCAATTATTAGAAGCAGCAAAATTAAAGTCTGGTTCAGGGCAACCTAACCGTAAAAAAGTAGCAAACGTTACTTGGGATCAAATTAGAACTATCGCTGAAGACAAAATGGCAGACTTAAACGCTTTCGAAATCGAAAAAGCAATGAGTATGATTGCTGGAACAGCTAGATCTATGGGTATAACAGTAACAGGAAATGCTCCTTTTTAATCTCTAAAAAGAAATTAGACAATGGCAAAATTGACAAAAAAGCAAAAAGAGGCTGCAGCAAAAATTGAGAAGAACAAACTTTATTCTTTAAGAGATGCTTCTGCATTAATTAAAGAAGTTGCTTCTGCAAAATTTGATGAGTCTGTTGATATCGCAGTTAAGTTAGGTGTAGATCCTAGAAAAGCGAATCAAATGGTAAGAGGGGTTGTAACATTACCTCACGGAACTGGTAAAGATGTAAGAGTATTAGCATTAGTTACTCCAGATAAAGAAGCTGAAGCTAAAGCTGCTGGTGCAGACCACGTAGGTTTAGATGACTATTTACAAAAAATCAAAGATGGTTGGACAGACGTTGATGTTATCATCACTATGCCAGCTGTTATGGGTAAATTAGGTCCATTAGGACGTGTTTTAGGTCCAAGAGGTTTAATGCCAAACCCTAAAACAGGAACTGTAACTATGGATGTTGCTAAAGCTGTGCAAGAAGTGAAAGCTGGTAAAATTGACTTCAAAGTTGATAAAACTGGTATCGTTCACGCTGGAATAGGAAGAGTATCTTTTGATGCTGATAAAATCTATGACAATGCACACGAAATCGTTCAAACATTAATCAAATTAAAACCAACTGCAGCTAAAGGTACTTATATTAAGTCTATTCATATATCAAGTACACAAAGTCCTGCTATTGCTTTAGATCCTAAAGCTGTATAATTGGTAGTTAAAAATTTTTAGTATGACTAGAGAAGAAAAATCAATCGCTATTGAAGATTTAACTGCACAGTTAGCGGATGTAAATGTTGTTTATTTAGCAGACATTTCAGGACTAGATGCAGATACTACTTCAAACTTAAGAAGAGCTTGTTTTAAAGCTGGTATTAAATTAGAAGTTGTTAAGAACACATTGTTAGAAAAAGCAATGGAAGCTTCTGATAACGACTATGGTGATTTAGCATCAGTTCTTAAAGGAAACACTTCTATGTTTATTGCTGATACCGCTAATGGACCAGCAAAAATTATTAAAGAATTCCGTAAGAAAGGTGAAAAACCAATCTTTAAAGGAGCTTACATTAACCAAGAAATTTTCATCGGTGACAATTTATTAGATAGCTTAGTAGCTATTAAATCTAAAGAAGAGGTTATCGCAGAAATTATTGGATTATTACAATCACCTGCTCAAAGAGTTATTGCAGCTCTTCAAAATCAACCTAACAAGGAAGAAGGAGCAGAATAATTCGTACGCACTTAATAAATTATATTTTTACAAAACATTTTAAAAGATAGAAAAAATGGCAGATTTGAAACAATTCGCAGAACAATTAGTTAACTTAACAGTTAAAGAAGTTAACGAATTAGCAACAATATTAAAAGATGAGTATGGTATCGAGCCTGCTGCTGCAGCTGTAGTAGTTGCTGCAGGTGGAGGAGATGCTGGTGCTGCTGCTGAGCAAACTGAATTTACAGTAGTATTAAAAGACGCTGGTGCTTCTAAATTAGGAGTTGTTAAAGCTGTTAAAGAATTAACTGGTTTAGGTCTTAAAGAAGCTAAAGATTTAGTTGATGCTGCTCCAACAAACGTTAAAGAAGGAGTTTCTAAAGATGAGGCTGAAGGTCTTAAGAAAGCTTTAGAAGAAGCAGGAGCTGTAGTTGAGTTAAAATAATTTATACTCATAAATAAGCTAGGTTTAGGTCTTGAGAGTGTTCTCAAAGACCTAAACCATTTTGCGTATATTAAATTATTGTATTTTTTATGCGTTTTAATGTAGCCAATAACGAAGAAAAAAAATAGACAAACTTTCCTGGTTTATTTTTAAAGATGTATCGGTTGCTAAATAAAAAAGGAAGTATTAAAAAGCAGTGTTTTTACACAAAAAATTACTTTTTTTAAATCAAAATTTTGTCCATTGATGATAACAAATCAGACTGAAAGATTAAATTTTGCTTCGACAAAAAACATTCCACAGTATCCAGATTTTCTAGATATTCAAGTGAAATCGTTTAAAGATTTCTTCCAATTGGAAACAAAATCTGACGAAAGAGGCAACGAAGGGCTGTATAATACCTTCATGGAAAATTTTCCAATTACTGATACGAGAAACCAATTCGTATTAGAGTTTCTAGATTATTTTATTGATCCACCTAGATATACTATTGAAGAGTGTATTGATAGAGGTTTAACGTATAGTGTGCCTCTAAAAGCTAGATTAAAATTATATTGTACTGACCCTGAACACGAGGATTTTGAAACAATCGTTCAAGATGTGTATTTAGGAACAATACCATATATGACACCTAGCGGAACATTCGTTATCAATGGTGCTGAGCGTGTAGTTGTATCGCAGTTACACAGATCTCCAGGTGTATTCTTTGGACAGTCTTTCCATGCAAATGGAACTAAATTATATTCTGCCAGAATTATTCCTTTTAAAGGTTCTTGGATTGAATTCGCTACCGATATCAATAACGTAATGTATGCGTATATCGATAGAAAGAAAAAATTACCTGTAACAACTTTATTCAGAGCAATCGGATTTGAAAGAGATAAAGATATCTTAGAAATTTTCGACTTAGCTGAAGAAATTAAAGTATCTAAAACAGGTATCAAGAAATATGCAGGAAGAAGACTTGCTGCACGTGTATTAAATACATGGCATGAAGACTTCGTGGATGAAGATACTGGTGAAGTGGTTTCTATTGAGCGTAACGAAATTATCTTAGATCGTGACACAATTCTTGATAAAGATAATATCGAAGAAATAATTGAAGCAGACGTAAAAACTATCCTTTTACATAAAGAGGACAACAATGCGGCTGATTACACAATTATCCACAATACGTTACAAAAAGACCCAACAAACTCTGAAAAAGAGGCTGTTGAGCATATTTACAGACAATTACGTAACGCGGAACCGCCTGATGAGGAAACGGCTCGTGGTATTATAGATAAATTATTCTTCTCTGACCAACGTTATAACTTAGGTGAAGTAGGTCGTTACAGAATGAACAAAAAGTTAAATCTTGATATTCCAATGGAAAAACAAGTTTTAACGAAAGAAGATATTATTACAATCGTTAAATATTTGATCGAATTAATCAACTCTAAAGCAGAGATTGATGATATCGACCACTTATCAAACCGTCGTGTAAGAACCGTTGGAGAGCAATTATCAGCTCAGTTCGGAGTAGGTTTAGCTCGTATGGCTAGAACTATCCGTGAAAGAATGAACGTTCGTGATAACGAGGTGTTTACACCTATCGATTTGATTAATGCTAAAACATTATCATCGGTAATTAACTCATTCTTTGGAACAAACCAGTTATCTCAGTTCATGGATCAAACGAATCCATTAGCAGAGATTACACACAAACGTCGTTTATCTGCACTTGGACCTGGAGGTTTATCTAGAGAAAGAGCTGGTTTCGAGGTTCGTGACGTTCACTATACACACTACGGAAGACTTTGTCCAATTGAAACTCCAGAGGGACCAAACATTGGTTTGATTTCATCTTTAGGGGTTTATGCAAAAGTTAACGGAATGGGATTCATCGAAACTCCTTACCGTAAAGTAACTAACGGACAAGTTGATTTAGTTTCTGAACCTATCTACTTAAGCGCTGAGGAAGAAGAAGGTAAAATGATTGCGCAAGCAAACATTGAAATGGATGCTAACGGAAAAATTACGGCTGATAAAGTTATTGCTCGTGAGGAAGGTGACTTCCCAGTAGTAGAACCAACAGTTGTTCATTATACAGATGTTGCTCCAAATCAGATTGCTTCGATTTCAGCTTCATTGATTCCTTTCTTAGAGCATGATGATGCGAACCGTGCGTTGATGGGATCTAACATGATGCGTCAGGCCGTTCCATTATTACGTCCTGAGGCTCCAATCGTAGGTACTGGTTTAGAAAGACAAGTTGCTTCTGATTCAAGAGTATTAATCAATGCGGAAGGAAACGGAACTGTTGAGTATGTTGATGCTAACATGATTACCATCAAATACGACAGAACTGAAGAAGAGCGTATGGTAAGCTTTGATACAGATGAGAAAACGTACCAATTAATCAAATATAGAAAAACCAACCAAAGTACTTGTATCAACTTAAAACCAATCGTAAGAAAAGGGGATAGAGTTGTTAAAGGTCAAGTATTATGTGAAGGTTATGCTACTCAAAACGGAGAATTAGCAATCGGAAGAAACTTAAAAGTGGCGTTCATGCCATGGAAAGGATACAACTTCGAGGATGCTATCGTAATTTCTGAAAAAGTAGTACGTGATGATATCTTTACATCATTACATATTGATGATTATACATTAGAAGTTCGTGATACTAAGTTAGGTAACGAAGAATTAACGAATGATATTCCTAACGTTTCTGAAGAAGCTACTAAAGATTTAGATGAAAACGGTATGATTAGAATTGGAGCAGAGGTAAAACCTGGCGATATTTTAATCGGAAAAATTACACCAAAAGGAGAATCAGATCCTACTCCAGAAGAAAAACTTTTAAGAGCAATCTTCGGAGATAAAGCAGGTGATGTTAAAGATGCTTCATTAAAAGCGTCTCCATCTTTACACGGTGTAGTTTTAGATAAAAAATTATTTGCGAAAGCAGTAAAAGATAAGAGAAAACGTTCTAAAGATAAAGAAGACGTTGATAAATTAGAAACAGAATTCGAAGTTAAGTACAACGACTTGAAAGACAAATTAATTGAAAAATTATTTGTTATCATCGATGGTAAAACTTCTCAAGGTGTAATGAACGATTTAGGTGAAGAAGTATTACCAAAAGGTAAAAAATTCACTAAAAAGATGTTACAAGGTGTAGAAGATTTTGCTCACTTAACTAAAGGTCAGTGGACAACAGATGAGCATACAAATGCAATGGTGAACGACTTAATTCACAACTACAAGATCAAATTAAACGATTTACAAGGTTGGTTAAGAAGAGAGAAATTTACTATTACTGTTGGAGATGAATTACCTTCTGGAATTTTAAAACTTGCTAAAGTTTACATCGCTAAGAAACGTAAATTAAAAGTAGGGGATAAAATGGCAGGACGTCACGGTAACAAAGGTATTGTTGCTAAAATCGTTCGTCATGAAGATATGCCATTCTTAGAAGACGGAACACCAGTAGATATCGTATTGAATCCACTTGGGGTACCATCTCGTATGAACATCGGTCAGATTTATGAAACAGTTCTTGGTTGGGCTGGTCAAAAATTAGGTAAGAAGTTTGCTACTCCAATTTTTGATGGTGCTACTTTAGATCAAATTAATGCCTTAACAGACGAAGCAGGAATTCCAAGATTCGGTCATACGTATTTATATGACGGAGGAACTGGAGAGCGTTTCCACCAACCAGCAACAGTAGGAGTTATCTACATGTTGAAATTAGGTCACATGGTAGACGATAAAATGCATGCTCGTTCTATTGGTCCTTACTCTTTAATTACGCAACAACCATTAGGAGGTAAAGCTCAGTTCGGAGGTCAGCGTTTTGGAGAGATGGAGGTTTGGGCTCTTGAAGCATATGGTGCATCAAGTACGCTAAGAGAAATCTTAACTGTTAAATCGGATGACGTTATTGGTAGAGCTAAAACTTACGAAGCTATCGTTAAAGGAGAAACTATGCCAGAACCAGGATTACCTGAATCGTTCAATGTATTAATGCATGAATTAAAAGGTCTTGGATTAGACATCAGATTAGAAGAATAAATTTATCCGGGAGTAGCCTTGGTTGCTCCCTTTACAACGCTTTTCATAAATCGAAAGTATTCATATCATGACAAGATTAAAAGATAAAAATACCGTTAAAAGATTTGACAAAATCACGATAGGATTAGCTTCTCCAGAGTCTATTTTGGCAGAGTCTAGAGGTGAGGTTTTAAAACCAGAAACAATTAACTATCGTACCCACAAACCAGAAAGAGATGGTCTTTTCTGTGAGCGAATTTTCGGTCCAGTTAAAGATTATGAGTGTGCTTGTGGTAAGTATAAAAGAATCCGCTACAAAGGAATCGTTTGTGACCGATGTGGTGTTGAAGTAACGGAGAAAAAAGTACGTAGAGACAGAGTTGGACACATCAACTTAGTTGTGCCAATCGCTCACATTTGGTATTTCCGTTCGTTACCAAACAAAATCGGATATATTTTAGGATTACCATCTAAGAAATTAGATATGATTATTTACTACGAAAGATATGTAGTAATTCAACCAGGTATTGCTAAAAATGCTGATGGCGAATCTTTACAAAAATTAGATTTCCTTACGGAAGAAGAGTATTTAAATATTTTAGATACACTTCCAATGGAAAATCAATATTTAGATGATAATGATCCAAATAAATTCATCGCTAAAATGGGTGCTGAATGTATTATGGATTTATTAGCTCGTACAGATTTAGATGAATTATCATACGAATTACGTCACGCTGCTAATAACGAAACATCTAAACAACGTAAGACTGAAGCATTAAAACGTTTAAATGTTGTAGAATCATTCCGTGAGTCTAACTTAAACAGAGAAAACCGTCCTGAGTGGATGATTTTAAAAGTAATTCCAGTTATTCCACCAGAATTACGTCCGTTAGTGCCACTTGATGGAGGTCGTTTTGCAACGTCAGATTTAAATGATTTATACAGAAGAGTTATCATCCGTAACAACCGTTTAAAAAGATTAATGGAGATCAAAGCTCCTGAAGTAATCTTAAGAAACGAAAAACGTATGTTACAAGAATCTGTAGATTCATTATTTGATAACACACGTAAAGCTTCTGCTGTTAAAACAGAATCAAATAGACCATTAAAATCATTATCAGATTCATTAAAAGGTAAACAAGGACGTTTCCGTCAAAACTTATTAGGTAAACGTGTGGATTATTCTGCTCGTTCGGTAATTGTCGTTGGACCAGAAATGAAAATGTATGAGTGTGGTTTGCCAAAAGATATGGCGGCTGAACTATACAAACCATTCGTTATTCGTAAGTTAATCGAAAGAGGAATTGTAAAAACTGTTAAGTCGGCTAAGAAAATCATCGACAAAAAAGAGCCTGTAGTATGGGATATCCTTGAAAATGTAATCAAAGGTCATCCAGTATTACTTAACCGTGCTCCTACGTTACACCGTTTAGGTATTCAAGCATTCCAACCTAAATTAATTGAAGGAAAAGCGATTCAGTTACACCCATTGACATGTACGGCGTTTAATGCCGATTTCGATGGTGACCAGATGGCGGTTCACTTACCATTAGGGCCAGAGGCTATTTTAGAAGCACAATTATTGATGTTAGCTTCTCACAATATCTTAAACCCTGCAAATGGTGCGCCTATCACAGTTCCTTCTCAGGACATGGTTCTTGGTCTTTACTACATGACTAAAGAGCGTTTATCAACTCCTGAACATAAAATTTTAGGTGAAGGTTTAACTTTCTATTCTGCTGAAGAGGTAAATATCGCTTTAAATGAAGGAAAATTAGAGTTGAATGCTAGAGTGAAAATTAGAGCAAAAGACTTTAATGAAAACGGTGAATTAGTTTATAAAATTATTCAAACAACTGCTGGTAGAGTATTATTTAACGAAGTAGTACCTGAAGCAGCTGGATATATCAATGAGGTATTAACTAAGAAATCATTACGTGATATTATTGGTAAAATCTTAGCGGTAACTGACGTTCCTACAACTGCTGCTTTCTTGGATAACATGAAAGATATGGGGTATAAGTTCGCATTCCGTGGAGGTTTATCATTCTCATTAGGTGATATTAGAATTCCTGAACAAAAAGAGAAATTAATCGCTGATGCTCGTGAGCAAGTAGAAGCAATTTCGATGAACTATAGTATGGGTCTTATTACTAATAACGAGCGTTATAACCAAGTTATTGATATCTGGACTTCAGCTAATGCGCAATTAACAGAGTTAGCAATGAAAAATATCCGTGAAGACCAACAAGGTTTCAATTCGGTATATATGATGCTTGATTCTGGAGCGAGGGGTTCTAAAGAGCAGATTCGTCAGTTAACTGGTATGCGTGGTTTGATGGCTAAGCCTAAAAAATCAACTGCTGGTGGTGGTGAAATTATCGAAAACCCAATTTTATCGAACTTTAAAGAAGGTCTTTCTATCCTTGAGTATTTTATTTCTACTCACGGTGCTCGTAAAGGTCTTGCGGATACCGCTCTTAAAACAGCCGATGCGGGTTACTTAACACGTCGTTTACATGACGTATCTCAAGATGTAATCGTAAACTCTGTAGATTGTGGTACATTAAGAGGTATTGAAGTTTCTGCTTTAAAGAAAAATGAGGAAATCGTTGAAACTTTAGGAGAAAGAATCTTAGGACGTGTGGCTTTACAAAATGTAATCAACCCATTAAATAATGAAATTTTAGTTCATGCTGGTGAGGAAATTACAGAAGCTATTGTTAAGAAAATCGAAGTTTCTCCAGTAGAGAGAGTAGAGGTTCGTTCGCCATTAACATGTGAGGCAACAAAAGGAATTTGTGCTAAATGTTACGGTAGAAACTTGGCAACAGGTAAGATGACACAGAAAGGTGAAGCAGTTGGAGTTATTGCAGCGCAATCAATTGGTGAGCCTGGTACACAGTTAACACTTCGTACGTTCCACGTTGGAGGGGTTGCTGGAGGTATCTCTGAAGAATCTAGTATTGTTACTCGTTTTGCTGGTAGATTAGAAATTGAAGATTTAAAAACAGTTAAAGGTGAAGATGCTGAAGGAAATGCTGTTGATATCGTAATTTCTCGTTCTACGGAGTTAAAATTAGTTGAGCCAAAAACAGGTATTGTATTAAATACACATTATATTCCTTACGGATCAAGTATTTTTGTAAATGATGGAGACGTTGTTGAAAAAGGTACTACAATATGTAAATGGGATCCATATAACGGGGTAATTATTTCTGAATTTACAGGTAAAGTAGGTTACGAAGATTTAGAACAAGGACAATCGTTCATTGTTGAAATCGACGAGCAAACTGGTTTCCAAGAGAAAGTAATTTCTGAAGGTAGAAATAAGAAATTAATCCCTACGTTACACATCTACGGTAAAGATGGCGAGTTAATTCGTTCATACAATTTACCAGTAGGAGCTCACCTTATGGTTAACGATGGAGAAAAAATTAAAGCTGGTAAGATTTTAGTTAAAATTCCACGTCGTTCTTCTAAAGCAGGTGATATTACCGGAGGTTTACCAAGAATTACAGAGTTATTAGAAGCTCGTAATCCTTCAAACCCAGCAGTAGTTTCTGAAATTGATGGTGTTGTAACTTTTGGAAAAATTAAGAGAGGTAACCGAGAAATCGCTATCGAGTCTAAATTTGGTGAAGTGAAGAAATACTTAGTAAAACTTTCAAACCAAATCTTAGTTCAAGAAAACGACTTCGTAAAAGCGGGAACTCCACTTTCTGATGGTGCAATTACTCCAGAAGATATCTTAAGAATTCAAGGCCCATCTGCTGTTCAACAGTACTTGGTAAATGAAATTCAAGAGGTGTACCGTTTACAAGGGGTAAAAATCAACGATAAACACTTTGAGGTAGTTATCCGTCAGATGATGCGTAAAGTAAGAATCGTGGATCCAGGAGATACTTTATTCTTAGAAGATCAATTGGCTCATACAAGTGATTTCATCGTTGAAAACGATAAATTATACGGAATGAAAGTAGTGGAAGATGCAGGTGATTCTGAGAATTTAAAACCAGGCCAAATTGTTTCTCCACGTCAATTAAGAGATGAAAACTCGTTATTAAAACGTAATGATAAAAACTTAGTATCAGCACGAGATATTGTTCCAGCTACGGCTACTCCAGTATTACAAGGTATTACAAGAGCATCATTACAAACGAAATCATTCATTTCTGCTGCATCGTTCCAGGAAACAACTAAAGTATTAAACGAAGCTGCAGTAGCAGGTAAAGTAGATACTTTAGAAGGATTGAAAGAAAATGTTATTGTAGGACACAGAATTCCAGCTGGTACTGGTATGAGAGATTACGATAATATTATTGTGGGTTCTAAAGAAGAATACAACGAATTAATGACTGCTAAAGAAGAGTTTAACTACTAATTAGCTTCATTATTCCAATATAAAGCCTAACAGATTTTCTGTTAGGCTTTTTTTTTACCCAAATTATACTTATTCTTGTAAAAGATTTTCAAATATTACTTAAATGAACTAATAATATAAGTCAAAAACATTTAAAAACTTCGATGGCTTATATGATTAAAAAATAAAAAAAATGGAAAATAATAACCAACAAGGACAAATTAACATCGAATTAGACGAGCAAACAGCAGAAGGAATTTACTCTAATTTAGCTATTATCAATCATTCTAATTCTGAGTTTGTAGTAGATTTCGTAACGATTATGCCGGGAGTGCCAAAGGCGAAAGTAAAATCAAGAATTATTTTAACGCCTCAACATGCAAAACGTTTGTTGAAAGCATTAGGAGAAAATATTCACCGTTTTGAAAGTGCTCATGGAAAAATTGAAGAAGGAGAACAACCTCCAATTCCTTTAAATTTTGGTCCAACAGGGCAAGCATAATAACCAAAAGTCTCGTATATTGCGGGACTTTTTTAGTTGATTACCTATGAATTTATTAAAAGCAAATTCCAAACATATTCCAATTATCATCGACTTAACCAAGAAAATTTGGCCCGTTGCTTATGGAGAAATTTTATCCAAAGCACAATTAGATTACATGATTGACAAATTTTATAGCGAAACCGCATTGCGCGAATTAATGAAAAAAGGGCACATTTTTTATGTAGCACAAGACGATAAAGATAATTATGTAGGTTTTGTTTCCTATGAAATCAACAGCGAACCCAATAAAACTAAAATCCACAAAATTTACGTGTTACCTGAAACACAAGGAACAGGTTTAGGGCGACATTTTTTTGAATTGGTAAAAGAAAAAGCAATAGAAAATAACCAAAACGCTATTTTCTTAAACGTAAATAAATACAACAACGCCATACATTTTTACAATAAACTAGGCTTTACAAAAGTGAAAGACGAAGTTATTGATATTGGAAATGGTTATTTTATGGATGATTATGTGATGGAGGTAAATATTATGCAATAAGATAAAAAAATAAACGTTATATTAAAATTGTATAATTAATCTTATAAAATGAAATATCTTTTATTAGCGTTCTTTTTCCTTCAAATTTCGTATTCTCAAAATGTTTCAATTCAATTAAAATTTCAAAATGTTTCTGATTCTATTCCTATAGTTGTTAGTAAATCGATAAATGATAATGCAGCCTATTTTTTATATCATTCAGATACAATCTTTACAAAAAATAATAAAGCCGAATTAAAATTCGACGCTAGTAATCCTGGTTATGTTTATTTTTCCTTTTCAAAAGCAAATCCAGGTATTAATGTTTTATATGAGCCAAACGAAACGACTGTATTAAATATTTCTAAGAATCCAGATAATAAGTATCATATTCATTATGAAGGTAGAAATAGTTCAATTTCCTTGGCTATAAAGGTTGATACCATTTATAAATATCAAAAATTTTCTCAAAAAT
>CAZCIV010000036.1:0-13261 GCA_964498595.1 uncultured Flavobacterium sp. | reverse complement strand
AAAAAATCTCTAACTTACAAGAGTTATTACCAGTTTTAGAACCAGTAGCACAATCAGGAAGACCATTGTTGATTATTGCTGAAGATGTTGACGGACAAGCATTAGCAACATTAGTAGTAAACAAATTACGTGGTGGATTAAAAATAGCAGCGGTTAAAGCTCCAGGTTTTGGAGACAGAAGAAAAGCTATGTTAGAAGACATCGCCATCTTAACTGGAGGAACCGTAATTGCTGAAGAAAGCGGATATTCATTAGAAAACGCTACTTTAGATATGTTAGGAACTGCTGAAAACATTACAATTGACAAAGACAATACTACAATTGTAAACGGTTCTGGAGATGCTGAAAATATCAAAGCAAGAGTAAACCAAATTAAATCGCAAATCGAAACTACAACTTCTGATTACGATAGAGAAAAATTACAAGAACGTTTAGCTAAATTAGCTGGTGGTGTTGCCGTTTTATATGTTGGGGCAGCTTCTGAAGTAGAAATGAAAGAGAAAAAAGACCGTGTTGACGATGCTTTACATGCAACTCGTGCTGCTGTTGAAGAAGGAATTGTTGCTGGAGGTGGTGTTGCTTTAGTAAGAGCAAAAGCTGCATTAGCAAACTTAAAAGCAGAAAATGCAGACGAAGCAACAGGAATTCAAATCATTAATAAAGCAGTAGAAGCGCCTTTAAGAACTATTGTAGAAAATGCAGGTGGTGAAGGATCAGTTGTAATTGCAAAAATTACTGAAGGAAAAGACGATTTCGGATTTAATGCAAAAACAGGAGAATACGTTCAAATGTTAGCCGCTGGAATTATCGATCCTAAAAAAGTAACTCGTGTTGCATTAGAAAATGCTGCTTCAGTTTCTGGTATGATATTAACTACAGAATGTGCTTTAATTGACATCAAAGAAGATGCTCCTGCTATGCCAATGGGCGGAGGAATGCCAGGAATGATGTAAAATTCACAGTACTCAATACATAAAACCCGATTAGAACTTTCTAATCGGGTTTTATTTTTAAAACTAACTTAAAACAAAAAATAAAATTATCTAATTGAAAAAAACTTGATATTGTGCTACCACAGAACCATTTCTAGAAACTTGGTCTCCAGCAGTATTATAAATTGGTCTATCTTGATAAGAAACGGTAAATTTAGAAGTGTGATTTGCCAATAACCAGTTTACACCAATATCATAAAAATTCATTTGATCGTTTAATCGGTTAAAATTTGAACTCTGAATGGATGCGTAAGGCATAAGAGTCGTTTTGCCAATTAAATTCTCTTTAAATTTATATCCAATCTGACCATATAAAGTTGTACCTGTTCCATACATTGGAAATGCATTTCCAGCACCATTTAAAATTGCAGCATTATTATTTCCATTTGCTGGATTCATTACACCTAAATTACGTGTATAATTATCACCAAAATCATATTTTGTAACACTTGCATAAGCACTAATAGCTTGTCCTTTAGAACCAACTGGAGCATCATAATAAATATCAGCAGATAAATGTAACATATCATGATTAATAGTATCACCAACAGTATTTAATTTCCACATGGCATCTTTTTGATAAATAAATCCAGCACCGATATTAAATACTTTTTTCTTACCTAAATAAGTTCCAGTCATATAAGGCATTAGATTACTTTCTTGGTCTTTAAATTGGTATTGAAAGTAACCGTTCCATTGCATTTTTGGAGGTGCAGCTGAAAAATTCCAATTGGTATTTATAGTTGGATTATAGTTCGCTGATTTTTGAATTACCATTGGTTGCGCCATTGCAATTCTATAATCTAACTTACCTAATTTTCCTTTTGCAAAAACTGATAATTTTCTCAAAAACTGGTCCGTAACATCATTTGTAGTTTGCTGAAACAATGGCGCATCAACTCCTAAAATAGAACCAGTTGAAGGAGAGGAAAAACGAGCTAATCCACTCCAACCTGACAATCCCATTCCCAAAGACAGCTTTGTTTTATCAATTGCATATTCACCCATGGCATCATGCAAAAAGAATCCTTGTTTTCTATCAGAAATATTATTTAAGTTATTTTGACCAAATTGCGAATAAATAAAAACTCTATCCGTTAATTGCCCATACATTTGAATTCTAAAACGACGTATTCCAATATCGGTTCCACTGCTTTTTTCAATTCCAAAAATTGTTGTTCCTGGATTATATTCTTGGCTACGAAGCCAAAGCTGGGCTAACATTGTAAACTTTACATAGTTACTTCCATCTTCATTTAAATTGAATTTACGATCTTTAAAAAAGCTATTAGTTTCCGGCTTTTTTTCATCTTGAGCGTTTGCTTTAATAGTAACTAATACTAATGCAAAAACTCCCAAATATTTAAAAATATTTTTCATTTTTTTATATAAAGATTTTGAAAACCCTTTTCACAAAGGGTTTTCAATTATTATTTTACTACTAAGAAATTAAGCCAATTTTGATTTTCTTGAAGACAATGGATGACTTGAAAGAGGTTTATGATCTTCTAAACCAATTATTGTAACTGTACCTCCATCATCATGAGCTTCATAATCATGTTTAAAATGCTCTAAATTTTCCATTACAGAATGGTCAACCAACTTAGTTTTTTTCAAACAAATACGCACTTGATATCCTGGTGGAATTTCCTCTAATTTTCTTTTAATTCCTAAATAATTTGAAAAAATAGCTGCTTTACTAATTTCTACTTTGTATTCGTTATTAACAAATGAAACAACTGTTGGAGCTTTAAAGAATGATGAAATTGGTGTGCCATTCGCAACATGAATTATCATTTTTACTAACATTCCTGCAAAAATTCCTAATAATAAATCTTCGAATAAAGTTACCAATACTGTTACAGTAAAAATGAACAATTGCTCTTTACCAATATGTAACATATGAAGAAACTCTTTTGGATGTGCTAATTTAATCCCCACACTAATTAACATGGCTGCAAGAGCTGCATTAGGAATCATCTCTAACAAAGGTGATGCAAGCAACACAAAAACTAAAATGAAAAATCCGTGAAAGAAGTTAGCCCAACGCGTTTTAGCACCATTATTTACATTTGAAGAAGAACGAGCCACTTCGGAAATCATGGGTAAACCTCCTAAAATCGCAGCTAAAGTATTTCCTACACCAACAGCAATTAAATCTTTATTTGTATTGGATTTTCTTTTAAATGGATCTAACAAATCGATAGCTTTTACAGTTAATAACGATTCTAAAGTCCCTACTAAAGCAAACATAATCACATATTTAACAAATAATCCTGTTTGACTAATTCCAGAAAAATCAACATTCCAATTGATATTATCTACTAAATTTCCAATTTTCACTAAAGCATATGGAGGCTCAGTGTGAGCAAAATCCATATATAATTCACATGGAATAGCAAACAACAAAACTACTAGTGGTGCAGGAATCATTTTAATTGATTTGTTTTTAATGTAAGGCCAACCTAACATTATCAACAAACTTACTACTCCAATAATTGACGCTTTTGTATCTAAATTAACAATGAATTTTGGAATAGTAAGCAATAATTCAATAGGTCCCATTCCTTTTGCTAATGTTGGATCATCATTTAACAAAACTGGTATTTGTTTAGCAATAATAATAATTCCAATAGCTGCTAACATTCCATGAATAGCAGAAAGTGGGAAGAAATCAGCTAATTTTCCTAATTTCAAAACTCCAAATAGAATTTGAATTATTCCTGCCACAACCATTGCTCCTAGAGCTAATTTCCAACCTAATTCATTATTCCCTTGACCAAATTCAGCTACTGCACCTGCTACGATTACAATTAATCCTGCTGCTGGTCCTTTTATTGTTAAGCGAGAACCCATGAAAAACGAAACGACGATTCCTCCAATGATTGCTGTAATTAATCCCATAATAGGAGGAAAATCAGAAGCTTTTGCGATTCCTAAACTCAAAGGCAATGCTAATAAAAACACGATAAAACCAGAAATGGCATCGGTTTTAAAATTCTCTTTTAAGCCTGCTAATCCATCAGCAGGAATGTATTTTTTTATATTTGCGTTCATATATTTTCAAATAAATTAAGATGATTTGTAAGGCAACTCATGATACGTTTTAACATGAGGACCTAAGAAAAGACGAGCATAAATTCGGATTCCAGCAATACCTGAAACCACAAAACTTGATGCTACAAAAAAGGCTAAGAACAGTTGATTGCTATCAATATGACTGAATATCAAATCTTCGCCAATGAAAGTTGTTGTAATTGGAAAACCTGTGATTCCTAAAGTGGCTAACAAGAAAAAGAAAGCAAACTTTGGATGTTCATAAACATGTCCTAAATACTGATTAATCAGAATTTTTCTTTCTAATTTTCGAAGTTGTAATAAAGCCACGTAGCCTATAATTCCGGCAACAATAATTCCAGCCAAATAGTAAGCAATCTCACTAATACTTACTTTATCATTAAATACGATAGCTAAAGCAATCCAAAAATGATTCATTACGATTAAAATCCATGCTAAAAACGGACTTCTTCGTTCTGAAAATGATTTGAATACAAATACCAATCCGATAAAAGCAAACAATTCTGGTAGGATATTCGTCAACTGATAAGGCAAATGCAACTTGAATTTATACGTTACAAATCCCATTAAATAAATTGGAATGAATAAGAAATAAATTCTCTTGATATTCAAGAAGTCTAGCGATTTACCAATTATTTTCAATGGTTTCCACAACACCATATTTAAGAATCCTTCCAAATTGAATTCTTTAAGGGCTAAAATGTAAAGCGTGTATTCAATTTTCTTTGGATACGAATCTTCGATTGCTTTCTCTCTTGGTTTAAAATTGTAAAATTGGTCACGTATTAAATAACTTACTACCGATGGAGAAACCAATAATTGATAGGTTCTCAAAAAAGCATTACCAGCAAAGTGAATTAAGGCTAAAGTTTCCAATCCTAAAGCAATTTCAATGAAAATAATTCCAATTTGAGAAATAGAACTATACGCAACTTGACTCTTTACAGAAGATTGAACTCTTGCCATAACCGATGCCGCCAAACTTGTGGTTAATCCCATTAATCCTATGGCAATTCGCATGGTGGTTTGATGTTCCCAAAAAGGAAACGTACGCAACATTAAGAAAACACCTAAATGCACTGATAAGGAACCGTAGAAAATAGCACTCGATGGAGTTGGTCCTTCCATAGCTCTTGGCAACCAAGACGAAAACGGAATCTGAGCCGATTTTGCCGCAGCAGCACAAGCCAAACAAAGCGCAATGAATATTCCGATTATAGAATGATTTTGCAAATGCTCATTCACCAATTCGTAATTATTCAACTTCATGAAGGTTATATTTTCATGAAATAAATGGTGACTTGCCCACATGGCTAATAACAATCCAACATCGCCAATTCTATAAATTGAAAATACTTTGAAAGCATTTTTCACTGGCAAATAACGTTCTCTGTAAAAAGCGATTAAAAGGAAAGAAGAAATTCCAATGATTTCCCAACCAATGAATAAGGTTTCAAAATTTCCTGATAAAATAGCTAAGTTATATCCGAAAAAGAAAAACAAAACCGTATTAAAAAAACGTTTATATCCTTTCTCTCTATGTAAATAATAGCGACTATAGGTTGTAATCATTGAAGTTAATAAGGCTCCAATAAATAAGTAAACAGCAGAAATTTGATCAAAATAAAAATCGATAAAAAACTCATAATGAGCTGTTTTTAATATCGATAATTCTAATAAATTCAAATCTTTAGCACCGTCAATTATCCAAAAGATGATAAAACCTATTAATCCTATAAATTGTAAAAAAACCGTTCCAAAAGCCGTCCATGAGATAGCTTTTTCTTTAGATTCAGGCAAAAACAAACTAATGATAAAGCCTAAAAACGGTACTAGGATAAAAAATTGCAATAACTCGTTCATGACTTAAATCGTATTTGTTATTATTCCTATTGGAAGATTCTCTTTTGTGGTTTCGGCCAATTTCAATTCATCTGAAATAAACTGAACTTGTTGAAGTGGATTATATGTTACAAACTTTTCGTCTTCAAAAACAAAAAGCTCTTTAGTTTCAGGTTGAACTGCCACTAATTTTACCCAATCATTTTTAAACCATTCGTAAGTAGCTGGATTTTTAGAAATCGCGTACATTACTTTTTCAGGGAAATGTTCGGCAATGACTAACAAACGAACTGGGTCATGAACTTCAATCATTTGACTTGGTAAACCTGGACGTAAATCGCCATCGATTCCGTTGGCAACTCCAATTAATCCCATTACGTTATGAGGTAATTTAGAACCGGCACCTAATTTTTGATTGTCAACTCTTGAGAAATAGTATTCCAAATTAATTCCACCACCAACTGGAGCAACTGCGCCTAAAATAATGGCTAAATAATCTCCTGATGGATCAACTTCATAGTCATACGAATTCAAAAACGAACGTCGGTCTAAGAACAATTGTTTAGACAAACTTCTTCTTCCTACAATACACATCGCATTCGTAGCGTGATTTAATTCAGGACGAGGTTCAAATAAAGATAAAGAGCGACGTTTTACTTTTTCATGAACTTTTTCTAAAGTATCTGAAGTATCAATCGTATCAAAACGTCTTGAACGCTCTTTTGCATTGTTATCTAAAGCTTTGGTAAACGTGATTACATTTTGTTGATGCAAAGCTTTATTATTTTCAGATAAAGTTTCCTCATCATAAAAAGCAATTTCATCACGAGTTGTATCATGTAGAGCTGGTAAAAATTGCGTTGAAGTTGGAATATCAATTCCTCTTTGTCTCAAAATAGCTCTAACTTCTGAATGATTCGCTGCAAACGAAGCTACTTTTGCGTTTACCGAACTTGGTCTACCACAACAAGCACCGCAATCATACCCTGCATAATGCGTGTTATTAATACTAGTTGCTCCGTGCCCAACAACATAAACTATTGGAGAAAAATTCGAAACTAATCCGATACTTTTTAGTAAACCTTCTACTCTATTGGCCATTTCTTCTACTGAAAAACCAATTTGCAAGTCACCTTCTCTGTGATTAACATCTTTATTTTCGATGACTAATTTTGATTTTTTATGTAAATGTTTGAAAGAAGCCGTTGTAGCTGGTGACATTGAAGGTTTAAAAATATTCAAAAACAATTTTAAAGCCGATGAAAAACCTAAGGTTTGACTAATAATCCAACCAAAGAATAACGAATGTGATTGCTTGTGATAATGCAAATCTTTAGCCTGTTTTTTCTTTCTATGCTCTTCTTTTATTAAATACTTTGGAGTTACTGGAGCAGGACATAATTTGGTATAAAATTTTCCATTTACCGGTTGATAAAAGAATTCAAAATTAAAAAATGCTGCTGTTCCATAAGTAGAGGCATTTTTATCAATGTGCTCAATATGTCTTCTGAACGAACATTCCCTATCGTCCATACAAAACATACCTTGAAAACTTGGTATTTGCTCCAACTTCTCTTCTTTCACATTTTGTACATTAGACAAAACAGCATCGTAAAAACTCCATTCAAATGCTTGTTGCCAAAGCGATAAAACATCGAAAAGTTCATTGTATGCGACTTTCTCAAACAACTGAAATTCTTCGTTTTCAATTTTAAAACCAAGTGGTGCCCAAATATCATTGAACTTTGTATCTAAAGTATCAATCTCTAAAAGCAATTCAAATTTTATTAATTCTTCTAGCGTGATTTGTTTTGAATCTAATAAAGAACTTGGATTATTTTCGATAGTAGCAATCATTCCGCTCCAACCTGGATGCCCAAATTGTTGGTCAAATAAATATTGTTCGAATAATTCTTCTTTTCCTACAATTAATTCTAATAATTGGGTAATAGAAGCGTTTTCTAGCAATAATTTTTTAGCTCTATTTGAAGTAAAAATTCCTTTAAAAGTATTCTTTTCTAATTCTCTAATAGAGGCTAAAAATCCTTTATCATGTACAGGAAAATTCCACATTGCAACACCTTGATCTAAGTAACTACATAGTACACGAAATAACAAACTATGCGTTGATTTTTCAAGATTTATAGCATAGTATTTTTTCCAATTAGAACGTAAACTTCCTATTCTTGGAGATACTGATTCATCATAATTGGTTTTTAATAATTTATCTTTCCAAGTTTGAAGATTTGCAACTCCTTTTGCTTTTATAATGATAGCATCTAAAACCGCTTCATTGATTTCTTTGTTGGTAAATCGTTGTCTAAAATCGGTTATTGACAAATAGGTTTTATAACCAAAAATAGTTGAAGCTTCTAATAGTGCATCGTGAAATTTTTTACTTTGAAAAGCATGCAAAGTATTATGATGCACAAAATCTTTCAACGGATTTTGTGCTGGTAAATAATGGGTTAAGTGATGAAGAACTTCGTGTTCGTCAAAACCAACGGTATGTGTTTTCATTGATTAATGAAATAAATTAATACACAGTGAACATTCACAATCAAAAAAAATGATGTGAAAAACAATAAAAGTGTATTAAGAAAGATGAAACTTCCAATTACAATATAAATCGTAAAGTGGAATGGTTTCTTTTGAAGAAAATAATGAAGTAAAATACGAGTTAGATTTCTCTTTTAACTCTTTACTTTTAAAATTTATATTTTTAGGATGATTTAAAAACCAATTTGATTCAACCTCAAACTTAGGTTCCGATTCAATAATAATAAATTCACTTTCTTCAACCTCAACAGTTTGAAAATGCGAATAATTAGAATCGTTATTCTTTTTTTGAAATTCAATTTGAGATTTAAATTTTTCCGTAATCGTTGTGTTTGAAGAAACACCAATAGCCCACATGAAAAATGTGAGCATAAAAAACGGAAATAATTTTATTAATCTTTTCAAATTGAATTTACTTTCTACCTAAAAGCGATACAAATGTATAGCATATTTTGATTCAAAGAATTAAATTACACATAATTTTAACAAAAAATCCGATTAGAGTTTCTAATCGGATTTTTTACTATTTCATTCGCTCATAGTTACAACAGCCGTGAAGCTTGTCATAAACCGCATCTTCAGCTTTTATAAAACCTGTGTCATGCCCTACAGCAGCAATTGCTTTTGCCACATCTTCTACTGAACATTTTGTTTCATCTATAATTAAATGAATATCGCCATGATCTGCATGCCATTCAGCGCTTTTCACTCCTTTTACAGAATAAGCTGCTTTCTCAATACGCTTTTCACACATTTCACAATTTCCTGCTACTTTAAATTCTACTTTTTTGTTTTTGCTTTTCTTCTCCTGAGCTATCATAGTTAGTGAAAAAAGGCAGGCTAACACTAATAAAACTATTCTTTTCATTTTCCTATTATTTAGTGGTTATGAGTTTCCTCCTCAGCTGGAGTTAACTCTTCAATTTTATGACTCTCTTTTTTATCTCTAATTTTAAATCGTAATCCAGCATAATACATAGCACCAAAAGTGGGTCCGTATATCATACTACTATCAAAATAAGTACCAAAAGGATTTTCATTTTGAACAATTCCATTCATTTGTTTGTAATTCGTCATGTTTTCACCTCCCACATACACTTCAAAAGTACTTGAAAACGTTCTCGTAATTTGAGCATTCAATGTGCCAAAAGCTTTTGCATATTCATCTAAACGATATTGTACTGGATTTGATTGTGTATATGGCAAACGTTGTTCACCTAACCAATTATACGTTACATCAAATTTCCATTGTTGTCCTTTATCTTTTATATGCGTTTCGTATGCTAAATTACCAAAAACTCTATGTTTTGCTTGAAGCGCTCTTTGCATTTGACCTGTTACAAATTGCGTTTGTACATCGTAATACTTGTAAGCCGTTTTAAACGTCAAATGCGTCATCAAGTCAATAGAAAATTCAGCTTGAAATGAATTCGCAAAACTATTCCCTTTTAAATTGTAAAATAAAACGTCTTGTGGAGAAGCATCAACATCAACCACCGCTTGATTTTGAAAATCAGTACGATAATAATCTAAAATTACCTCAGCGTCTTTTCCTACTAATTTGAATTTTTGAATAAAACTCAAACCATAATTCCATGCGATTTCAGGGTTTAATCCATATAATTTTCCATCCGTATTCAAAATTGAAAAATTTCTGTTGGATGCAAATAATTGTTGGTTTTCAGCAAAAATATTAGCCGCACGTTTTCCTCTTCCGGCTGAAGCTCTTACAACAGCATTTTCCCAAGGATTATAACGAATATGTAATCTTGGTGTGATAAAAGTTCCTAAACGATTGTGATTATCAACTCTTGCTCCAGCTACTAAACTGAAATTATCGGTATTGTCATACGTATATTCAAAAAAAGCTCCAACTGAGTTATCAATTCTTGAAAAATCATTACTAAAGTTCACCGCTATGAACTCATTATAATCATCATAAGAGAAATTTAAACCAGTTGTAAATTTATTTTTAGTGTTGTTGATAATCGAATTGAATAATAAATTCGAATAAAAACTTTTTTGATGAATATTATATTGACTCAAACCAAAATACGATTCTTGCTTATGTGATTGAAATGAATTTTGAAATCCAAAACTTTGATAGGGCATTTCAGGAAAAACATAACCCGTTTTGTTTGAAATTTCAATTTTTTCAGTGTTAATTTCACTTCCCCAAGCATTCATTGTCAATCTATCTGTGTCAGGATTGAAATCCATTTCTCCAGCCTGTTTTTCATCGTTCATGTAGCGAACATTTAAAAAACTCACAATACCTTTTTCAGAATCATTATACTGCCAACGGTTTAAAATATTGACTTGTTTTCCAATTGGCCCATCTAAAAATCCGTCATTGTTCATATCATTTTTTCCTACACGTGTGTTTCCGTGTAAAAACAAAGTCGAACTTAATTTATCCGAAAATTTATTATTGAAATGCGTATTGATTTCATAACGACTATCTTGTGAACCGTATACATTTAAGAAAAACGGAATATCATTAACTGGTTTTAAAACTTCATAATTGATTTGGCCCGAAATACTTTCATAACCATTAATTACACTTCCTGCACCTTTTGTAATTTGGATACTTTCAACCCAAGTTCCAGGCACAAAAGACAATCCGTAAGCTTGCGAAGCACCACGAACAGAAGGGATATTTTCTTCCGCTATTAAAATATACGGACTCGTTAAACCCAACATTTTAATTTGACGATTTCCTGTTACGGCATCTGAAAAATTTACATCGATGGATGGATTTGTGCTAAAACTTTCAGACAAATTACAACAAGCCGCTTTAAGCAACTCTTTTTGCCCCATTACTTGAATGTTTTGAACTTTATATAAAGAATGTTCTGTTCCTTTTTTGGTTTTAGAAACCACGACTTCTTTTAAGGTATTTACTTCTTTTAATACAACAGAAATCGTATTTGAAGTAATTTCAATTTTCTTAGTTTCAAATCCAATGTAACTCACTACCAAAAAAGAAGTTTCGGCAGATTTTTTTATGGAGAAATTTCCATTTTCATCTGTTGTGGTCCCAATAGCGGTATTGAACCAAAACACATTAGCACCTAATAAAGGTTGATTATTTTCATCTTTTACTGTTCCTTTTATCGTTTCTTGAGAATAAAGAAATTGAGAAACAAAGAATAGCAAAAACGCTATATTTTTAAACATAATAAAATTATTTATTGTTATTAATTCTTTGATTTACAGAATAAAAAACAATAAACTTATGCGTAAAAAACCAATTGACAGTAGAGTTTGTAGAGTGGCGGCGCATGAGAATCGCAATAGTAAGCCACTTCATTTGAAACGATATTTTCTGATTCAAATGCAATAAAATTTGGTTTCCAATCAGTTGTAAAAACAGTTGGTTCTAAATCTAATTGAAGGGTTTTAACCAATATATCATCGGTCTTTTTTTCAACTTTGATTAGTTTATTGGAACAACAAGAATCGTGAGAATCTGCTGTAGCACAACATGATTTTATATCCTCAACACAAGGTTCGTCTTCTTGATATTGAAAAGAAACCGATGCAATTTCATCATTACAATAATGCACAGCAAAACTCAACCCTAAATTGGCAAGCAATACTAAGGAAGCTAAAACAATACTTATGTGTTTTTTGAAATTCATCGGAGCAAAAATAGGAAATTGAATTTTAATTTGCGTTAATTTTATTCTAAATTTCAATGACTTGACCTAAAAATGGCACTTGAGCATTAAAACCATATTGTTCTTGTACTTTTAATCGCAGTTCATCGGCTGCTTCATTTTCACCGTGGATTAAGAATACTTTTTTAGGTTTGATTTCCAATTCGGATAACCAATTTAGTAAATCTTTTTGGTCGCCATGAGCGGATAAACTTTCGATTAGCATAATATTTGCTTGCACAGTATAATATTTCCCATAAATTTTAATTTCTTGAGTACCTTCTAATAATTTTCTACCTCGAGTTCCTTCCGCTTGATAACCTACCAATGTTATAGTAGTTTCTGATTTATCGATTAATCTTTCCAAATAAGACAAAACTCTTCCTCCTGTAATCATTCCACTTGCTGCGATAACAACTTTTGGTTGTTTATCGAAAACGGCATTCATACTATCTTTGTAATCAGAAATTAAAGTAAAAACTTTGCACATTTCATCGCAATCTTCAAAAGAAAGTTTGTGCCAAGTGCTATTATCTTTAAAAACATCTAAAACACTAATTCCCATTGGTGTATCTATAATATAAGGCATATTTGGAATACGTTCTTCTTTTTTCAATTGCCAAATCAAATACATCATCGATTGTACACGTTCCACTGCAAAACTTGGAATTACAACGGTTCCGCCTTTGTTAAATGTATTGTTGATAATGGTTTCCAATTCAAATAAAGCATCGGTTTGAGGATGAAGTCGATTTCCATATGTACTTTCTAAGAAAACATAATCTGCTTTTTTCGGTTTTTGAGGCGGAAACATTAGTACGTCATCGTCTTGACCAATATCACCAGAAAATACCAAAACTTTTTCATCAATCGTTAATTCAATTGAGCAAGCGCCTAAAATATGACTTGCATAAAAGAATTTAAATGAAATATCATCATCTAATTTCACATCTAAATCTTTATCTACAACTCGAAACTTCGGAATTACAGCATCTACTTCGGCTTCAGTATACAAAGGTTCGGCTGGATCGTGCTTTGAAAAATGTTCTTCATTGGCTTTTTTAGCTTCTTCCTCCTGAATTTTTGCACTATCATATAAAATCAATCGCGAAATTTCTTTCGTAGGTC
>CAZCIV010000035.1:8062-13468 GCA_964498595.1 uncultured Flavobacterium sp. | reverse complement strand
TATGATTAATGCGAGAAAACTTGATTTTATGCTTGCGCAATTGCACCTGCGTTCCTTCTCCACAATCGATTAAAAACATATGATTTTTTATGTCTAAAACTTGTGAGGTAGGATTGGTAATGGTTCTAGGAGTAGCTGCGTAACAACCGAGTATTTGTAGTTTCATTTCAATTGATAGTTGATAATGAATAATTAACAATTATCAGAATTATCAATTTTCAATTATCAATTTTTAATTATTAAAATCCTAAATCGCGTTCAATTTCGTCCATTTCAATCATATCGTGGGCTTCTAAGACAGAAGGAACTACGTTTAAATAACTAGGAACTTTATTAAAATCAACCGTGTCTGTAACAATAATCATTGATTTTTTAGCTTTTTTGTGGTTTTTGGCTAAGTCTTTAAAATATGCTAAATCGGTATTTGAAATGGCTTTATCTTGCGATACATCCAAAATCAAGTTTTGATTTTGAAAAGCATGATATTCATTAGTTAACTTTTCCACAAAAGCGGTCACATTATTTTGTGTATCTTTAATGATAGTAGTATGTCCTTTTTGATCGACTTTCATTTGTTGAATTTCTGATTTTATGCTAAGATACTAATTTTTAATCTTACTTGCCAATAAATAAATCACTGCCATACGTACCGCAACTCCATTTTCTACTTGCTCTAAAATCACCGATTGTTGTGAATCCGCTACATCTGAAGTAATCTCCACTCCTCTGTTAATTGGACCTGGATGCATGATTACGATTTCTTTATTTAGCGAATCTAATAATTCTTTGGTTACGCCGTATTGTTGGGTATATTCTCTTGTCGTAGGGAAATAACTTACATCTAAACGTTCGTTTTGAACACGTAACATATTCGCTACATCAGCCCATTCTAAGGCTTTACGAAGATTTGGTTCTACCTTTACTCCAAGTGATTCAATATATTTTGGAATTAATGTTTTTGGTCCGCATACTTTAACTTCTGCGCCTTGCATTTGCAGAGCGAAAATATTAGATAACGCTACTCTTGAGTGTAAAATATCGCCTACGATTACGATTTTCTTACCACCAACATCGCCTAGTTTTTCTCTAATCGTAAAACTATCTAATAAAGCTTGCGTTGGGTGTTCATGAGCGCCATCTCCAGCATTTACAACACTTGCTCCAATATTCTGCGACAAAAAATGAGCTGCTCCAGGGCTACTGTGACGCATTACCACCATATCTACTTTCATAGATAAAATGTTGTTTACCGTATCAATTAAAGTTTCTCCTTTTTTAACCGAAGATTGCGCTGCCGAAAAACTAATCACATCGGCTGAAAGTCGCTTTTGTGCTAATTCAAAAGACAATTTAGTTCTCGTACTGTTTTCGAAGAAAATATTGGCTATGGTAACATCTCGTAAAGAGGGTACTTTTTTGATGGTACGATTAATAACTTCTTTGAAATGGTCGGCCGTTTCGAAAATTAAATCAATATCTTGTTTGGTAATATATTTTATTCCGATTAAATGATTTACTGATAATTCTTTCATTTATATTTAGTTGTGTGTTTGTTGTTGTTTATTTTGTTACCAAATATACCGCATCTTCTCCATCATTTTCTTGCCATTTTACAATTACTTTTTCATTGTTTATGGCATCTACTTGTCTTCCTCTATAATCAGGTTGGATAGGTAAATGACGACTAAATCTTCTATCTATTAAAGTTAAAAGTTCTACTTCTGATGGTCTTCCGAAAGACTGTATTGCCGTTAAAGCCGCATTAATACTTCTACCGGTGTATAAAACATCATCAATAAAAACTACTTTTTTGTTTTCAACCAAGAAATCGATTTGGGTTTTGTTGGCTTCCAATGGTTTTTCACCTCTTCTGAAATCATCTCGGAAGAATGTAATATCTAAAAAACCTAATTGAATGTTAGTAATATTGTAGTCCGATTCTAAAATTTGTTTGATTCTTTCGGCTAAATATTTACCTCTTGGTTGTAATCCTATTAAAACGGTTTTGGAAAAATCTAAATGATTTTCAATTAGTTGACAAGCTAATCGGTGTAAGATAATGTGTACTTCTTTTGAAGTGAGCAAAACTTTTTGACTCATAGTGTGTTGTTTGTACAAATTTAGAATTTATATTTCTAATAGCAATCGTATTGTAAAAAAAATCCCGTTACTAAAAATAGCAACGGGATTGATATTAAGAATACATTTTCTTTCTTAATTCTTTGATTTTGTCATCTTCTAGATATTCATCAAATGTCATGTATCTGTCAATAGCGCCATTAGGCGTTAATTCTAAGATTCTGTTAGCAACTGTTTGCGCAAACTCGTGGTCATGTGTTGTAAATAGTACCGAACCTTTGAAATTTTTCAATGAGTTATTAAACGCTGTAATTGACTCAAGATCTAAGTGATTCGTTGGTTCGTCTAACATTAAAACATTAGCTCTAATCATCATCATACGAGACAGCATACAACGTACTTTTTCTCCTCCAGATAAAACGTTACACTTTTTCAAAGCTTCTTCTCCTGAGAAAATCATTTTTCCTAAGAATCCACGAACGTAAACTTCATCGCGTTCTTCTTCTGTTTTTGCCCATTGACGTAACCAATCCACTAAATTCAAATCTACACCATCAAAAAACTCGTGATTTTCAACTGGTAAATACGATTGCGTTGTTGTAATTCCCCAATCAAATGTTCCTGCATCTGGAGTCATTTTATTATTCAAAATTTCATAAAAAGCTGTTGTAGCTCTTGAATCTTTAGAGAAAACTACAATCTTATCCCCTTTGGCCATGTTTAAATCAATGTTTTTAAACAAGGTTTCTCCATCAATTGAAGCAGCTAAATTTTGCACATTTAAAATTTGATCTCCCGCTTCTCTTTCGGTTTCAAAAATGATGGCTGGATATCTTCTGCTTGAAGGTTTAATCTCGTCTAAATTTAATTTTTCAATCATTTTTTTACGAGAAGTTGCTTGTTTCGACTTAGCAACGTTCGCACTAAAACGACGGATAAACTCTTCTAATTCTGCTTTTTTCTCTTCTGCCTTCTTATTTTGTTGTGCTTTCTGACGTGCCGCTAACTGAGAAGACTCGTACCAAAACGTGTAATTTCCTGAATAATGTGTAATTTTTCCAAAATCAATATCTGAAATATGGGTACAAACGGCATCTAAAAAGTGACGGTCGTGAGAAACTACTAAAACCGTATTTTCATAATTAGCTAAGAAGTTTTCTAACCAACCGATAGTTTCAAAATCCAAGTCGTTAGTAGGCTCATCCATAATCAACACATCAGGATTTCCAAACAATGCTTGTGCTAATAACACTCGAACTTTTAGTTTTCCGTCCAAATCAGCCATCATAGTATAATGATAGTCTGGACCAATTCCTAAGTTTGATAACATAGTAGCAGCGTCACTTTCAGCATTCCAACCGTTCATTTCATCAAATTGCAATTGTAATTCTCCGATTCTATTGGCATTTTCGTCTGTATAATCAGCGTACAAAGCATCCATTTCTGATTTTACAGCATGTAAAACTTTGTTTCCCATCATAACGGTATCTAAAACGGTATATTCGTCAAATAAGTTGTGATTTTGGTTTAAAACCGACATACGTTTTCCTGGTTCTAGTATTACTCTACCTGAGGTAGGCTCCATTTCTCCAGCGATAATTTTCATGAAAGTCGATTTTCCAGCACCATTGGCTCCAATGATTCCGTAGCAATTTCCTTGAGTGAAAGTGGTATTTACTTCATCGAATAAAACTCGTTTCCCAAATTGAACCGATAAGTTTGAAACTGTTAACATTTTGATATTTTTATTAAAATTGTTGCAAAAGTACTAAAAATAGTAGATTTTTGAATACTTTAATTTAGAATTAATATAGGTTTATTTTAACTGTACCTTAACAACAAGATTTGAATATAACTGATACATTTGTTCAGAAATTAATAATCAAATGCATGATTAAAAATTACACTAAATACTTTTTACCCCTATCTATTTTACTTTTAACTACTTTAACTTCTTGTAAAAGAACGTTTAAAGAAAACGATTTTGTTGCTTATTTTGGTGGAGAAGTATTAAATCCACAAGAGAAATATATATTGTTTTTAAAAGATGATGAAGTTATTGATACGATTTATTTAGATAAAAATAATCGTTTCATGCATAAATTTGATTCGTTAGCTCCCGGTTTATATACTTTTAAACATAATCCTGAATATCAATATGTATATTTTGACAAAAATGACAGCTTGATGGTTAGACTTAATACATTTGATTTTGATAACTCAGTCGTATTTTGTGGTAGAGGTGATGAAAAGAATAATTTCTTAATGGAATTGTATCTTAAAAATGAAGCTGATAAAGATAAAATGTATGATAATTTTGATAAAGATGTAAAGAGTTTTATCAAAAATATAGATTCTAGTTTTGCCATTCGTAAATCTTTTTATTTAAAACGCAAAGCAGAAATTGGTTGGGACGAGAATTTTGATTTAGTTGCAAAAGCTTGTTTAGACTTTCATCACATTACCAAAAAAGAAATTTATCCTTATGCTCACCAATTTAGAACTGGTGAAAATATCAGAACAAAATTACCTTCTAACTATTATGAACATCGAAAAGAAGTTGATTTTGAAAATGCTCTTTTAACCAATTATTCTCCATTCATTAAATATGTAAGCGTAATGTTAAACAATGTTGCACTTCAAAAAGATCATTTAGATTTGAATGAAAATTCGTTAGAAAACAACATTGAAAAATTAAATATTACCGATACTTTAATCAAAAATCAGAAAGTTAAAAATGTCGTACTAAACAATGTAGCAATGATGTATCTGTTAGAAGATCAAAACATGTATAACAATCAAAAATTCATTGAACGTTTTTTGCAACTAACAACTGATAAGGATAATAAAAAAGAAATCACTGAAATCTACAATTCAGTTCAGAATTTAAAAGTGGGGAATCGTTTACCTAAAATTGATTTAGTTGATAGCTCTAACAAACGTTTTGAAATTAATTCATTAATTAATAAACCTACAATATTGCTTTTTTGGACAAGTAATGCCGAATCACATTTTGCTGCTTCTCATAGAAAAGTAATGGAATTACAGGCAAAAAATCCAGAATACGATTTTATAGCAATCAATGTAAATGATAACGAAACTAAGTGGAAAAATACTCTAAAGAAATATAATTTTGAAGGAATAAAAGAACTTCATGCTTCTGACTTTGAAGCTATCAGAAAACAATGGGTAATTACAAAAATTCACCGCATCATCATCTTAAATCCAGATGGAACCATTAAAAATGGTTTTGCCAATTTGTTTGACGTGAATTTCGAACAGAATTTGAAATAAGAAAATTACAATCATAAAAAAAGCGTTCTAATT
>CAZCIV010000035.1:0-8052 GCA_964498595.1 uncultured Flavobacterium sp. | reverse complement strand
AATTAGAACGCTTTTTTGTTTTTTATATCTTAAGAAATTATTTATTTCCTTTTTCGTAATCTGCAATAAACTGAGCAATTCCGATATCTGTTAATGGATGTTTTAATAATCCTGTAATTGATGACAATGGTCCAGTCATAACATCAGCACCAATTTTAGCACAGTTAATTACGTGCATGGTGTGACGCACTGAAGCTGCTAAAATTTGAGTTTCGAATCCGTAGTTATCATAAATTTGACGAATTTCATCAATTAAATTTAAACCATCTGTAGAAACATCATCTAATCTTCCTAAAAAAGGAGAACAATAAGTTGCTCCCGCTTTTGCAGCTAATAAAGCTTGTCCAGCAGAGAAAATTAACGTTACATTGGTTTTGATTCCTTTATCAGAGAAATATTTACATGCTTTTACACCTTCTTTAGTCATAGGTAATTTCACTACAATTTGTTCGTGTAAGTCAGCTAACTCCTCACCTTCTCTAATCATACCTTCTAAATCCATTGCATTAACTTCTGCACTTACATCACCGTCAACAATATTACAAATGTCTACGTAATGTTTTAGGATATTGTTTTTTCCTGTAATGCCTTCTTTGGCCATTAACGATGGGTTTGTAGTAACACCATCTAAAATTCCTAATTCTTGTGCTTCTTTAATTTGCTCTAAATTAGCTGTGTCAATAAAAAATTTCATCTTTTTTAAATTTTAAAGTATTGTGTGTTGTTTTGAAATGCAAAAGTACGAATAAAAAATTCCAAATTCAAGGGCAAGGACAAGTTCAAAATCAAATTCAAAATAAGGTGAAATTTAATTCTTCAAATTCAATTTCATCATGATGTCAATTTGTTCGTCATCTCCCAATTTGAAAATATGTTTGTCAAATTCAACAAAACCATTTTTCTTATAAAAACTAATTGCACGCGGATTTTCTTCCCAAACACCTAACCAAACATAATCAGCGTTTTTCTGCTTAGCAACTTCAATAGCTTTATCGTACAACAATTGTCCTACACTTTTACCATGAAATTCTTTAGAAACATAAATTCGTTCAATTTCTAAAGCTTTATTATCCTTTAATTCGGTTTGAGATTCGCCAAAATTAAGTTTCAAATAACCAATTACTTCCGCATCAAAAACAGCAAAATAAAATTCTGCATTTGTATCGGTAAGTTCGGTGGTTAATTTTTCTATTGAGAAGCCTTCATTCAAATATTTTTGCATATTTTCTTCTGAATTACTTTCCGAGAATGTTTCAAAAAAAGTTTGTCTTCCTATTTTTTGAAGTTTTTCAATATCTTGTAATTCGGCTTTCGCGATTGAGATATTTTGCATGATTAAATATTTTATAAGGACAATATTAATTTAGAAGCTGAAACGAGTTAAGCTTTACAACACCTTTCACCCATAACCTTTTACCAATCTACAACTTATAATGATTCATCAACATTTTCTCATAAACCGTATCAGGCAAAATGCGTTTTAACACAATAGAAAACTTTTGCATGAAAGCCCCAACTTTATAATGCACTTTAGGTTTATCGGTTTGAATGATAGCGAAAATTGCTTCTGCCATTTCGTTTGGATTACTGCCGCTATCCACGTGCGAATCCATTTCTTTTAAGGTGTTTCCGTAAGGAACTTCGTAAGCAGAACCTTTCACCACTGGCGCATGATAACGTCCTGCAGCAATATTAGTAGCAAAATCGCCTGGAGCTACATTTGTAATTTGGATTCCGAAGAATTTCACTTCCATTCGTAAGGCTTCGGTGATTAATTCTAAAGCACCTTTTGAAGCTGAATAAATCCCACGATAAGGCAATCCCATATAACCAGCAATAGAGGTAATATTAATAATCAAACCCGATTTTTGGGCACGCATTTGTGGTAAAACCGCTTTCATCACTTCTATTGGACCAAATAAATTCGTCTCAAAATTATTTCGGATTTCTTCCGTTGGAATTTCTTCAATTGGACCTGTAATTCCTACTCCAGCATTATTAATTACGATATCCAATCGTCCTGATTTCTGAATGACTTCAGCTACACAATTGACAATACTTTGCTTATCGCGTACATCCAAAGCTACTAATGGAAATATCGAATTCGTAATTTTTTCAGGATTTCGACTTGTACCATACACTATAAAGCCTTTTTGATGCAAAAACTCGCCAATTGATTTTCCAATTCCTGATGAACCACCTGTAATTAATACTACTTTACTCATTTTAGTGTGAATTATAGTGCGAAAATACGGCTTTATATTATTTCAAGGAAATTCCTAACCCAACTTTCTCCGAAAGCAACACTTTTCCTTTTTCGATGGTACTTCCAAAAGCGATGTCGTTAGCAATTAAATTCGCACCATCTAAATCTACATAATCCACTAACGGAACCAAAACCGCACCAGCTGAAATTCCTACGGTAGATTCGGTCATGCAACCTATCATAATTTTAAAATCGTTTGCTCTTGCTTCATTAATTAGTTCTAAAGCTGGAGTCAATCCGCCAGTTTTGACTAATTTGATATTGATGGTTTTATAATGCGATTTTAAATCGGAAAGTTTAGTTCGCTCTTGGCAATCTTCATCAGCCATCCAATTCGCAAATTTGGAAGCATTCAAATGTGAATAATTTGAAAATCCGATTTTCATAGGTTGTTCAATGTAAGTAAATTGAGCTGATAACGGATTTTCTTCTAATTGTTGACATTCGGAAATAGAAAAACTTCCGTTAGCATCTAAAGCGATTTCTTTTTCGCAATTCAATAATAAATTCAACGCTTTTTCATCGTAATGATTCCATTTTACTTTGAATTTATTCCAATCGGATTTTGCGATTTTTTGCAATTGTTCTTCGATGGGTGCGACACTTATTGTGATAGAAGACTCGGGCAATTGCATTACTTCAATAGAATTTAATTCCAAGAAACTCTTGTTTTCTAATTTCCCAAATAAATCCCAATACGCACAATCTAAAGCCGAACGCAAAAAAGAATGCAATTGTAAACTTTCTAAAAACGTATAAAATTCGATAGGATGATTTATATGTTGTTTTTCAATTTGAGTTTGAATTTCGGATAATTTCTTAGTGAAATCGGATAAATTAATTCCGTAGTAATCAATTGCGGTGCATTCGCCATAACCTTTTTTTCCGTTCTTGGAAAGCGAAACAATTAAGGCTTCTCTAAACGAGTAACTTCCATAACTAATTGAAAACGTTTCTTTTAGTTCTAAGCGAACAATTTGCCAAGATATTTGCATAGGAATTAGAATTGGTGTAAAAATAAAAAATCCCGAACAATCGGGACCACAATTCAAGAGAAATAAAAAATGGCAAGCGACCTACATCGCACCGCTACAACCACATACCTTTGCTGTGTTCCCACCCTGGAGGAGTCTGCAGGAGCTGGTCGTGTAGGACTTGCCGGTGCAAATATACAACCTTTTTATATTTTTGCAAGGCAATTGTGAGTATAAAAAATCATTGTATATTTACGTAATTAAAAATTTCAACCATGTTAAAAGTTAAGCTATTCGCTTTCATCGTTTTAGGTATTGTTTCTACTTCATGTAAAGATGATGAAAATGCATTAAAAAATTTATTTTCGATTGAAAATCCTACTATAAAACCAATTCTTAAGCTAGAAGAAAGCATTGATTTGGTGCTTCAAAACAAAGAAAACAAAATGATTGATTCTGTCGTTTACTACATTAACGAAGTTAAAATTGGTTCGGTAAAAGGAAACGAGAAATTACCTTTCGCCTTGAACAATCAGAAACTAGGAAACCAAACGATTAAAGCTTTAGTTTATTTTGAAGGACAAAATATTGATATCACTTCAGGATTTTCAATTTATGCGAGTGCTGAACCAAAGATTTTGAATTATAAAATCGTGAATACTTATCCGCATGACATAAATGCTTACACGCAAGGTTTTGAATTTTATAATGGCGTATTATTAGAAGGAACTGGTCAATATAAAGAATCAACTTTAAGAAAAACCGATTATAAAACAGGAAAAGTTACCGAACAAATTAAATTAGAAGATAAGTATTTTGGAGAAGGAATTACGGTTTTAAAAGACAAAATCTATCAATTGACTTGGAAAGAAAAAACGGGTTTTATCTACGATGCTAAAACATTTAAATTAGAAAAAACATTTTCATTTGAAACCGAAGGTTGGGGAATTACTAATGATGGTGAGAAATTATATATGAGTGATGGTTCTGAAAAAATCTATATTTTAAATCCTGAAACCTTTAAAGTAGAAGATTACATCAACGTTTATACTAATGGTGCAAAGATTGAAGCTGTTAATGAAATGGAATGGATTAATGGAAAGATATGGGCTAACATTTACCAAAAAGATGCTATTGCGGTGATTAATCCAAAAACAGGAGCTGTAGAGAACGTAATCAATTGTCATGATTTAAGAAGCAAAGTAACACAACACCAAGAATTAGATGCGTTTAATGGAATTGCTTATAATTCTGCTACCAAAACCTATTTTGTAACTGGTAAGAATTGGGACAAAATATTTGAAATCAACATATTAGAATAAAAATCGAAATAATCATAACGATATTTAAGGATAAAAAAAACCGACTCTCGTCGGTTTTTTTTTAGTTTATAGCTTTGGCTTTTTCATTTTGGCCGGTTACCTCATACGCCATTTTTAATATCGTCTTGGTATTTTCATCTGATGGATTAATAGCATACGCTTTTTCAAAGTCTGGAATTGATTTAGCAAACATTTCTTTTCTTTTTTTCATTAATTCATCATACTTCTTTTTATCTGCTCTAGAATTATTAATTTCATTTACTAATTTTTCATCATCAGCTAAACTAGAAAATCCAGCATTAAAATATATATTAAATTCACCTTTCTTAAGTTCTTCATCATTTGGAAGTAATTTTCTTGCCTCTGAATAAACTGCTTTAGCTTTTTCATTTTCTCCATTTTGAGAATATACTAAGGCTAAAATTTTATAAACCTCTGCTTTAGTCGTATTATTTTTAACGTCTCTAGGTTTTTCATGACTTCCTAAACTAACGAACTTAGAACGCTCTTCTTTAGAGTTAAATTCTTCTTCTTGCTCATTGACCTTATTAACAGCATAATAAATAGTTCCATTATTTAAATAATCACTATTTATATACTCTTCATAAACTTTTTGCGCTAATTTATAATCTGATGCTTGAATTGCTAAAATTGAAGCATTTTTTAAAGATTTACCTTCTGTTTTAGGATCAAATAAGTATAAATTATAAAACAAAACAGCAGCTTCTTTAAATTTAGAAGAACTATTCAAATTTAAAGCTAGATTAGCAATACTATTTTTAAAAACTTCCTTAGCTTTAGTTAAATCGTCTATCAATAATTTTTTATCTGTTCTCTTTTCGAATTCAATAGTTTCATCTACTACTTTTCCATATTGATTAATATACTCTTGAGTAAATAAACTCAACTTATCTTGTTCTGTAGCTTTATCTCCTTTAGAATTTAATGCTACATAAGGATAAATAGTTTTGTAAAATTTAGCATAAACCTTATCTCCCTCTTCAGACGCCAAAGATTCTAAGGCATCACTTGCTGATTTATAAGCAGTTAAATCTTTTTCAGAAAGAACATCTTTACTGTAAATTTTCTTTAACGTTTTTAATTCATCTTTTTGAGCAAACGTTGCAACAGATAACAATACTGTTGCACTTAAAATTAATCTTTTCATTATAGTATACTTTGTTAAACAAAAGCCCAAATATATTTTGGGCCTTATTAATTTATTCATGTGAATCGTTATTTTCAGTTTCAATATCTGTGCCATTTTCAACATCACCTTCTAACTCCTCATTTTCAGACTCTTCTTCACGCAATACTTTAGTTACAGCAGCAATTGAATCATTTCCTTTAATATTAATTAATCGAACTCCTTGGGTAGCTCTTCCCATTACACGTAAATCAGAAATTTTCATTCTAATCGTTAATCCTGATTTGTTGATAATCATTAAATCATCTTCATCAGTTACATCATTTATCGAAATTAACTGACCTGTTTTTTCAGTAATGTTAAGTGTTTTAACTCCTTTTCCACCTCTATTTGTGATTCTGTACACATCTTCTCCATCCTCGTCAACTAACTTAGTACGTTTTCCGTAACCGTTTTCAGTAACCACTAAAAGTTGAGAATCGTTTACATTATCTTTATCGATTGAAACCAATCCAATAACTTCATCTTTATCATCGGCTAAAGTAATCCCTCTAACTCCAGATGCCGTTCTTCCCATTGGACGCGTTTTCTCTTCTTCAAAACGAACCAATTTACCTGATTTCACAGCAAGTAAAACTTGACTGTTTCCAGTAGTTAATTTTGCCCCGATTAATTCATCATCTTCTTTAATTGTGATGGCGTTAATTCCATTTTGACGTGGACGAGAATATTGTTCAAGAGGCGTTTTCTTAACTTGACCTTGTTTAGTAGCCATAATTACATAATGACTATTAATGTAATCTTGGTCTTTTAAGTCTTGAGTACAAATAAATGCTTTTACTTTATCGTCTTGTTCAATATTGATTAAATTTTGAATAGCACGTCCTTTACTAGCTTTTGTTCCTTCAGGAATTTCATATACACGCATCCAGAAACATTTTCCTTTTTGAGTAAAGAACATTAAATATTGATGATTCGTTGCCACAAATAAATGCTCTAAGAAATCTTGATCTCTAGTAGCCGAACCTTTTTGTCCAACTCCTCCTCTATTTTGAGTTTTGTATTCTGATAAAGAAGTACGTTTGATGTATCCCGCATGAGAAATTGTAATAACCACACTTTCATCAGCAATTAAATCTTCGATACTTACATCACCACCCGAATATTCTATTTGAGAACGACGCTCATCTCCGTATTTATCTCTTACTTCAACTAATTCATCTTTAATTACCTGCATTCTCATTTCTTTGCTTGCCAATAATTCTTTCAAATAAGCAATCAATTTCATGATTTCTTCATACTCAGCACGTAATTTATCTTGCTCAAGACCCGTTAATTGTCTCAAACGCATTTCAACGATAGCACGAGCTTGAATCTCTGATAAATTAAATCTCTCGATTAATTTTGCTCTAGCTTCATCACCATCTTTAGAAGCTCTAATAATTTTGATTACTTCATCAATATTATCAGAAGCAATGATTAAACCTTCTAAAATATGTGCTCTTTCTTCTGCTTTTCTTAAATCGTATTGCGCTCTGCGAACAACAACATCATGACGGTGTTCAACGAAATAGTGAATCAAATCTTTAAGATTCAACAACTGAGGACGACCATTTACTAAGGCAATGTTGTTAACACTGAAAGAAGATTGTAATTGTGTATACTTATAAAGCGTATTTAAAACTACATTTGGAACAGCATCACGTTTTAATTCATAAACAATACGCATACCATTTCTATCCGATTCGTCACGAATGTTAGAAATACCTTCAATTTTCTTCTCATTTACTAAATCAGCCGTTTTTTTGATCATTTCGGCTTTATTCACTTGGTAAGGGATTTCAGTAACAATGATAGCTTCTCTACCATTTACTTCTTCAAAACCTACTTTAGCACGAATTACAATTCGACCTCTACCGGTTTTAAAAGCTTCTCTTACTCCTTCATAACCATAAATAATACCACCTGTTGGGAAATCTGGAGCTTTTACATGCGTAATTAATTCATCAATTTCGATATCATTATTATCAATGTAAGCTAAGGTTCCATCAATAACTTCTGTTAAGTTGTGAGGCGCCATATTAGTTGCCATACCAACCGCAATACCAGAAGCACCGTTAATCAATAAAGTTGGTACTTTTGTAGGCATAACTGTTGGTTCTTGCAACGTATCATCAAAGTTTAATTGAAAATCAACTGTTTCTTTGTCGATATCTGCCAACATTTCTTCCGAAATCTTTTTCATTCTAGCCTCAGTATAACGCATTGCTGCAGGACTATCACCATCCACAGAACCAAAGTTACCTTGACCATCAACCATTAAGTAACGTAAACTCCATTCTT
>CAZCIV010000034.1:0-14028 GCA_964498595.1 uncultured Flavobacterium sp. | reverse complement strand
ATTATTTCTAATCTTTATTTCGTTATCTAAAATCAGGGTGCAAAGAAACAAAATCGATTTCATATACACAACTATCTTTTACTATTTTTTTAAAATTTCTTTATAAATCAGTTCCAATGCTTTACTTACCCCTCTATCAATCACCTTTTCACGGGGTTGACCAAAGTTAAATTCTTCTGCAAAAACTTCATTAGGTGTAGCAATTCCTATAAAAATTGTTCCTAATTCAGCATCTTTATCGCCTTTTGTTGGACCAGCATTTCCTGTTGTAGCAATCGCAAAATCAGATTTCATAATTTTTCTAACCGATTTAACCATTTCTTTTGCTACTTCAGCGCTCACCACTCCATTCTTTGCAATCAAATTTTCATCAATATCTAAGACATCAATTTTAGCTTGTGTTGCATAACTCACGACACTTCCTCTAAAATAATTTGAAGCGCCAGGAACAGCCGATAAGGTTGCCGCTATTTCCCCCCCTGTACAACTTTCTGCTGTTGAAATTGTTAGTTTTTTTTCCGTTAACAATCTTCCTAAAACCACCTCAATTGGTTCATCTTCATTATAACCTACAATAATGTCATGAATTAATAAATCGAGTTTTTCAACTTGATGTTTTATTTCATTTTTCAACAACTCCTCATTCGTTCCTCTTGCTGTTAATCTCAAACGAACTTTTCCTGGACTAGGCAAATAAGCCAATTTTATAAAATCAGGTAAATTATCTTCCCATTCTTCAATTTGTTCTGCAATCATGCTTTCTCCTCGACCATACGTCATAATAGTTTGATGCACAATATATGGACGCTCAAATTTTTGAACTAAATTTGGAACAACTTCGTTATCAATCAAATACTTCATTTCATATGGAACTCCTGGCAAGGAAATAAAAATGGTATTCTCCTTCTCCATCCACATTCCTGGAGCAGTTCCTGCTTGATTAAAAAGTACTTTTGCTTTTGTTGGAACCAAAGCTTGTTCTCTATTAATTTGAGTAATTGGACGCTTATAAAAACCTTCAATTATAGATTTTACATGTGTTAAAACCGCTTCGTTTTCAATCAATTCATCATCAAAATAGTCGCAAAAAGTTTTCTTCGTAATATCATCTTTTGTTGGACCTAATCCACCTGTTACGATAACAACATTCACTTTATTTTGTAACGAATAAAACGTATCTAAAATATGTTGCTTATCATCGGAAATTGACAACATTTCATGCGTTGCAATCCCAATTTTATCTAATGCTTTTGCAATGTAAGAAGAGTTCGTATCAACAATTTGGCCAATAAGTATCTCATCGCCAATGGTAACTATAGCAGCTTTCATTTTAAATATTTAATAGATTTGGGGAGATTTATGAAAAATAACTTTACAGTTTAAAATCTTTTTTAATTTCTTTAACTGCCAAATCAATTCTCTCCTTTAACGATTTGAATACTTCTTTAATTTCTTTTCTTTTTCCTTCAACTCTAGTCCATGCCATTATCTGAAGATTTTCTTCATAAGCCAAATCCATACCTAATAGATCTAAAGTAGGTTTAATTTTATGACATGATGAATATGTTCTAGCATAATCTTTATCATCTATAGCATATTTTATAGATTTAATTTCAGCCGGAACTTCCTCCAAAAATAAAGTTACAATTTGTAATGCAAATTCAATATCATTTTCTGAAATTTCATAAACCTTAGCTAAATTATATTGTAATGCCATAACTACCTAATTTGAATTTTAAACATCGTTTTTCCTTCTATAAAACCTTCCAAAACATCTCCTTCCATAACTTTTGCAACACCTTTTGGAGTTCCTGTAAAAATAATATCTCCAATTTTTAAGGTAAAATATTGCGAAACATACGAAATCAACTCGTCTATTTTCCACAACATTAAACTAGTGTTACCTTCCTGAACGGTGGTTCCATTTGATTTTAACTCAAAGTTAATATTTTCTAACGAAGTAAAATTTTTTTTCGATGTAAAGTTTCCAATTACCGCTGAATGGTCAAATGCCTTAGCTTTTTCCCATGGCAACCCTTTCTCTTTCAGCTTATTCTGAACATCTCGAGCTGTAAAATCGATTCCCAAACCTATTTCTTCATAATATTTATGAGCAAATTTAGCATCGATATGTTTCCCAACTTTACAAATCTTAACCAAAATTTCCACTTCATGATGAATGTCATTACTAAAAGCTGGAATTACAAACGGATTTTTATTAGGTAAAATCGAAGAATCAGGTTTCATGAAGATAACCGGTTCTGTTGGTTTTTCATTATTTAATTCCGAAATATGGTCAGCGTAGTTACGTCCGATGCAGATTATTTTCATTTTTCTTGGATGATGGGTGATGAGTGATGGGTGATGGGCAAAACCAATTACCCATTACCAATTACCAATTCCCCTATTTAGTGTTTAACTTTCTCAATTTAATTCCTGTCAAAACCTTTTTAGTATACAAAGGAAAATCAGCATTTTGAATCCAACCGAAATAACCTGGTTCCTTATCAAAAACTTCTTCTACCAAAGCACCTTTATGTTTTCCGAAGGTAAAAATTTCTTTACCTTCATTATTTAAAGCAATAAATCCAGCAAAATCAACCGATCTTTTTCTTGTGGTGAATTCAGCTAACGATTTCATATCGTTTTCCAAATTTTCATAGCGATCTAATTGTGCTTTTAAGACTTCATAAGTCGCCATCGTATCTGCTTCCGCACTGTGAGCGTTTTCTAAGCTTTGTCCGCAATAGAATTTATATGCCGCACTCAAAGTACGTTCTTCCATTTTATGGAAAATCGTTTGTACATCAACCGAAACTCGGTTTTTCATATCAAAATCGACTTCAGCACGTAATAATTCTTCTGCTAACAACGGAATATCAAATCTATCTGAATTAAATCCAGCTAAATCCGAATCTTTAATCATATTGTGAACTTGCGTAGCTAATTCTTTGAACGTTGGCTCATTCGCTACTTTTTCATCCGTAATTCCATGAACTGCTGTAGTTTGTGGCGGAATTGGAATAGTAGGATTTACCAACCAAGTTTTACTTTCTTTATTTCCGTTTGGATATACTTTAAATATTGAGATTTCTACGATTCGGTCTCTTGCTACATCAATTCCTGTAGTTTCAAGGTCGAAAAAGCAGATTGGGCGTGTTAATTTTAATTCCATAGCGTTTATATATATGACAAAGATAGAAAAACCCGACAGGTTTTTAAAATCTGTCGGGTTTATATGCTAAATAAATTTTGATATTAAATATCTCTATTGATATCCCACGCTTCCAAGTAATCCGCAACGCGTTTTACAAAACTTCCTCCTAACGCTCCATCTACTACTCTGTGGTCATATGAATGCGATAAGAACATTTTTTGACGGATTCCGATGAAATCACCTTCTGGAGTTTCGATAACTGCAGGCACTTTTCTGATAGCACCTAAAGCTAAAATACCTACTTGTGGTTGGTTGATAATTGGTGTTCCGAAAACAGAACCAAAAGTTCCTACATTCGTAACGGTATAAGTACCACCTTGAGTATCGTCTGGTTTTAATTTTCCAGCTTTTGCACGGTTTCCTAAGTCGTTAACTGCTTTTGCCATTCCAACTAAGTTCAATTGGTCAGCATTTTTAATAACAGGAACAATTAAGTTTCCGTTTGGTAAAGCAGCTGCCATTCCTAAATTGATATTTTTACGTTTAATGATAAACTCACCATCAACCGAAATATTCATTCCTGGGAAATCTTTTAATGCTTTTGCTACTGCTTCCATGAAAATTGGCGTGAAAGTTAACTTCTCACCTTCTCTCTTTTCAAAAGCATTTTTAACTTTATCTCTCCATTTTACAATGTTAGTAACGTCAACTTCAATAAATGACTGAACGTGAGCCGAAGTTTGAACCGATTCTACCATGTATTTCGAAATCAACTTACGCATTCTGTCCATTTCCACAATCTCATCTCCACCGTTCACAGAAACTGGAACTGTTGAAGTTTCAGGTTTCACGTTTGAAGTTGGTTTTGTTTCCAATACAGGCTGAGCACTTGCTACTGAAGACTGAACACTAGTTTGACTTCCTCTATTTTTAATATAATTTAATAAATCTTCTTTGTTTACGCGACCATCTTTACCAGAACCAGCAATTGATTCTAATTCTGCTAATGAAATTCCTTCTTCTTTCGCAATGTTTTTAACTAAAGGTGAAAAGAATTTATCTGATGCCGAAAAATCAGCTGGCGCTACAGTTTCCTTTGCAACTTCTACTGCTTTTGCAACTTCAGCAACAGCAACTGGCGCTTCTACTTTAACTTCTGGAGTTGCTGCAACGGCACCACCTTCGGTTTCGATAATAGCGATTGTTTGTCCCACTTGAACTACATCATCGGTATTAAATAAAATTTCAACAAGTGTTCCTGCAACTTCTGAAGGTACTTCACTATCTACTTTATCAGTAGCGATTTCAAGTACTGCTTCGTCCATTTCAATTTTATCACCAACTTTTTTTAACCAGTTAGTAACCGTTGCTTCTGCAACACTTTCACCCATTTTAGGTAATTTCAATTCAAACTTTGCCATATCTTTAAACTAAAGTTGTGTTTTTGTATTTGGTTTGCAAAAATACTAATTTTTCATTCGATTTTTAAAGAATTACATAATTTTTTACAACAAAATTATTTGTCCTCTATCGTTTGAATTATTACTTCCAATTAGGTAATTCGAACTCGAAATATAATTCTTGAAACTTAGATTTTTAGTCTTATTTAATTGCATAAAAGTAATAATTTCAGCAAAACTAAAAGTAGTCGTATCAAATATTATTTCAATGTTTTTTTGAGGTAGATTTACAAATTGATTAAAATCAGACAAATAAGTTGTTTTTTGAGGAAGATTTAACTCTAAATTTTCTCTGGAAAAAACTATATATTCATCAATAGTTCGAACTTCATTCTTTTGTTGATTCTTCTTCAAAAGACTAAAAACAAAACTTCCCACTTGCATCATGACATCAAAAAACCATGATTTCTTAAAGTGTTTTTTATAGAAAAATTGCATTGCTTCACGGAAACGTTTCATGTACGTACCATCACGAACGGTACTTTCGCCTTTATAATGAATCACCGAAGTTTCGTGAAAGTAATAATTCGATTTTCCCGTTTTCAAAACCAAATAACTCAAATCGATATCATCAGAATACATGAAGCAATTTTCATCAAAACCACCGATTTCGAGATACAATTTGCGTTTCATTACCATAAAAGCACCCACCAAAATATCTACTTTCCCTGATTCGTTTTCCGATAAATGTTGGGCATAATATTTTCCGAAATAATTCGAAATTTTATACAATCCGAAAATCTTCGTAAAAGCCACCCAAGGTGTTGGAACGCCACGTTTACTTTCGGGAAGAAAATTACCCGCACCGTCGATTAGTTTACAACCGATTATTCCAGTGTTCAGTGTCCAGTTTTTAGTATTCAGTATTTTAGAAAAAGTATCTTCTGCAACTACAGTATCGGGATTTAAGATACAAATGTATTCGCCTTTGGCTTGGGCAACTCCGATGTTATTTCCTTTTGGAAAGCCTAAATTATCTTTGTTTTCAATGAGTTTGATGTGAGGAAATTTGGTTTTCATCATCTTGCAACTATCATCTGACGAAGCGTTATCAATGACAATAATTTCACCATCAATGCCTTCCAATGCTTTTTGAACACTGAGCACACATTGCTCTAAAAAATAGCGCACATTATAGTTGAGAATGATTACGGATAGTTGCATAAATTTATTGAGAATCTTTTTTGTTGTTCCAAAAATACACTAATTCGACTTTTTTATCTTTCTCAATAATTCTATAAAATAAGGATGTTTGTTTGGATATAACTATTTTATAAACATTTTTATGAATTTGTCCAATTAAAGGATTAATCGATAATCTTTTTAAATTTTCATCAACTAACATGACAAAATCATCAACTTCTTTTTGATTCCATTTTAAATAAATAAAATCAATTTCTTCCATGTAAGTTTCAACAGCTAAAGGAACCCAAACAATCTTATATTCCATTCAAAAAAGGATATTTCTTTTTCAAATTAGACATAACTTCTTCATGAGTAAAAACAAGACCTTTGTCTGCTTGTTCAATACCCAGCTCAATCGCTTTTTTTACATGTTCTGGCAATTGCTCCCAAGCATCATTACTAGCAATAACTTCACTTTTAGGAGTTACTTCATAAGCTTCTGTTGGTTCTTCTATTTTATTTTTCTTTTTGGAAGTCATAAAATGCATTTTCACAAAGTTAGGAAATAATCTATAATCTTTAGATACAATAAACTATTTTTGCACTTCTAAATTCTAACTTCAGAATTCTAAATTAAAAGAATGAATTATTTATCAGTCGAAAATATCTCCAAATCCTATGGCGAACGTGTGTTGTTTGACAACGTTTCGTTTGGAATTAACAAAGATCAAAAAATAGCTTTTATCGCTAAAAACGGTTCGGGAAAAACCACCATTATGAATATGATTAATGGTTTAGATGAACCCGATACAGGTCAAGTGGTGATTCGAAAAGAGATTAAAATGGCTTTTTTGTCGCAAAACAATAATTTGCAAGACGAATTAACCATTGAGGAAAATATTTTTGCTTCGGATAATGAAATTCTGAAGGTAATTGAACGCTACGAAAAAGCCTTAGAAAATCCGAATGACGAAGAAGCGTATCAAAGAGCTTTTGATGATATGGATCGTCATAATGCTTGGGATTTTGAAACGCAATTCAAGCAAATTTTGTACAAACTGAAGTTGGAAGACTTGAAATTGAAAGTCAAAAACATGTCGGGTGGACAAAAAAAGCGTCTTTCGTTAGCCATTATTTTGATTAGCAAACCTGATTTATTGATTTTAGACGAGCCAACCAATCACTTGGATTTAGAAATGATTGAATGGTTAGAAGATTATTTTGCAAAAGAAAACATCACGTTGTTTATGGTAACGCACGACCGTTTCTTTTTGGAACGTGTTTGTAACGAAATTATCGAATTAGATAACGGAAAAATCTACCAATACAAAGGGAATTATTCCTATTATTTAACCAAAAAAGAAGAACGTTTGGCTTCTGAAAATGCAACAATTGACAAAGCACAAAACTTATTCGTAAAGGAATTGGCATGGATGCGCCGTCAACCAAAAGCTAGAACGACGAAATCAAAATCGCGTCAAGATGATTTTTACAAAATTAAAGAAGTTGCCGAAAGTCGAAGAAAAGAAAATGTTGTAGAGCTCGAAATCAACATGGAACGCATGGGAAGCAAGATTATTGAAATGGTAAAATTGAATAAAAAATTCCCTGACAGAATCATTTTAAATGATTTTTCCTATTCTTTTCAACGTGGTGAGCGCATTGGAATCATTGGTAAAAACGGAACAGGAAAATCGACTTTCTTGAACATTTTAACCCAAACCATGCAACCTGATTCGGGTAAAGTAATTATTGGTGACACGATTAAAATTGGCTATTACACCCAAAGTGGAATCAATCCAAAACCGGGACAAAAAGTTATTGATATCATCAAAGAATATGGCGAATATATTCCGTTGACGAAAGGAAAAATTATTTCGGCTTCGCAATTATTGGAACGCTTTTTATTTGATGCAAAAAAACAATACGATTTCGTAGAAAAATTAAGTGGTGGCGAATTGAAACGTTTGTATTTATGTACTGTTTTAATTCAAAATCCGAATTTCTTGATTTTAGATGAGCCAACAAATGATTTGGATATTGTAACTTTAAATGTATTAGAAAGTTTTCTTTTAGATTATCCAGGCTGTTTGTTAGTGGTGAGTCACGATAGATATTTCATGGATAAAATCGTAGATCACTTATTTGTGTTTAGAGGTGAAGGCGAAATTGAAGATTTCCCAGGAAATTATTCTGATTTTAGAGCGTATGAAGATTCGGCTGAACCAAAAGTTTTGAATTCGGTAAGTACAGAAAAAACCAATTGGAAAGAAAAACAAACTTCAACTAGTGGTTTGAGTTTTAATGAGCAAAAAGAATTCAATAAAATTGAAAGAGAAATCAAAGATTTAGAAATTCAAAAGAAAACTATCGAACAAGAATTCGCCGACGGAAAAGTTTCAGATGATAAAATTGAAGCAAAAGCCAACGAATTGCAAAAAATCATTCAATCTTTAGAAGAAAAAGAAGAACGCTGGTTTGAATTATCGAGTAAAATGGAGTAAAGTTTCACAATGTAACACTAAGTTTTACACAAAGTTTCACTAAGTTTTTTTTTCTTATAAATTCTTTGTGTTACTTTGTGCCAAACTTCGAGAAACTTCGTGTTACAACAAATAAAATCATACATAAAATTCCTTTTCCACTCCAAAAATGAACATGGAGTGCACTCGCCATTTGTGTTTGATTTGGTTACGAAATGTTTTTATGATACAACTAAATACCCAGAATACGGAATATTAAAATCGTACAGAAAATCACTTTTAGAAAATAAAAACACAATTGAAGTAACCGATTTTGGTGCTGGTTCACGAGTTTTTAAATCGAATGTTAGAGGAATTTCAAAAATCGCACAAACCGCCGGAATTACGTCAAAAAATGCGGAATTACTTTTTAGAATCGTTCGCTATTTTCAACCTACAACTATTTTGGAAATTGGAACTTCGTTGGGATTAGCTACTTCGGCTCTTTCTTTGGGGAATTCAAATGCGAAAATTATCACTTTAGAAGGTTGCCCGAATACACAGAAACAAGCACAAGTTCAACTTCAAAATTCAAATTTTCAAAATATTGAATTCGTTAATACCGAATTTTCAAGCTATTTTAAAACCCTTGACCTTTCACCCATAACCCATCACTTAATCTATTTCGATGGCAATCATTCCAAAAAAGCGACTTTAGATTATTTTGAAGCCTTACTTCCTACGATTTCAAATGATTCTGTTTGGATTTTCGATGATATTCATTGGTCAACTGATATGGAAGAAGCTTGGGAAATCATAAAAAATCATCCAAAAGTTTCCGTTACGATTGACACCTTTCAATGGGGAATTGTGTTTTTTAGAGCCGAACAAGAAAAAGAACATTTCATCATCAATTCGAGTAAAACCATAAGTTCTCACTTGTTTGAAAGAATTCGTTTTTAGTTGTAACAAATTCCTTTCTTTTTCTACTTATAATAGTGTTATATCAATAATATTGTCATCTCGAGCGAAGTCGAGAGGCTAAATTCTAATTTCATTATGGCAAATCCGTTAATTAAAATAACCAATATCAAAAGAGATTTCCCTTTAGGAAACGAAATCGTGTATGTTTTAAAAGGCATCGATTTAGAAATCAATAAAGGCGAATATGTAGCTTTAATGGGACCTTCTGGTTCTGGAAAATCCACTTTGATGAATATTTTAGGTTGTTTAGACACGCCAACTTCTGGAACTTACATTTTGAACGGAAAACACGTGAGTGAAATGCAAGACGATGAATTGGCAGGAATTCGTAACAAAGAAATTGGATTTGTTTTTCAAACGTTCAACTTAATGCCAAGAACAACGGCTTTGGACAATGTAGCTTTACCAATGGTTTATGCTGGTCATTCTAAATCGGAACGAGTTGAAAGAGCTACCGAAGTATTGACACAAGTAGGACTTCAAGACCGTATGGATCACAAACCGAATCAGTTATCGGGTGGTCAACGTCAGCGTGTTGCGGTAGCAAGAGCTTTAGTTAACAAGCCTTCTATCATTTTAGCCGATGAGCCAACAGGAAACTTAGACAGTAAAACTTCAGTAGAAATCATGAATTTATTCAACGAAATTCACGCCAACGGAAACACTGTAATTCTTGTAACTCACGAAGAAGATATTGCCGCTTACGCTCACAGAATCATTCGTTTACGAGACGGACTTATTGAAAGTGATACAATAAATCAAAATATTAAAAAATAAATAAAACCAAATATTTTTTAACCTGTCTCGATTTTGAATCCTGACAGGTTTTTTATTGAAATCCTTTCCAAATTATTACCTTTGCTCAAAATTGCCAAAATGACTTTTTCCGACTACTCTAAAGAATTTTCACAAAACTTAAAACTCGCCTACCCTATTATTTTAGGAATGTTAGGTCATACCATTGTGGGAATTGTAGACAATATCATGGTCGGAAAATTAGGTCCAACCGAATTAGCGGCGGTTTCATTAGGAAACAGTTTTGTCTTCATTGCCATGTCATTAGGAATTGGATTTTCAACTGCAATTACACCTTTAGTAGCAGAATCAGATGGAAAAAATGATGTAGCTGGCGGCCGTTCGGCTTTTCATCATGGATTGTATTTGTGTACGATTTTAGGTGTGGCACTATTTACTTTAATCTTTTTTGCCAAACCGTTAATCGCTTTTATGGGCCAACCCGAAGCTGTGGTAGAAATGGCAAAACCGTATTTAGACATCGTTGGTTTTTCGTTGATTCCGTTAATTATGTATCAAGCGTACAAACAGTTTGCTGATGGTTTGAGCGAAACTAAATATTCCATGTGGGCTACTATCATTGGAAATATTACCAACGTAGTGATTAACTATTTTCTTATTTATGGAATTTGGATTTTCCCAAAATGGGGCATCGTTGGAGCCGCTGTAGGAACCATCGCATCGCGTTTTGTAATGCTAGGTTTTATGCATTATATGATGAATTTAAAACCAAAATTCCATCCGTATTTTAAAGGGTTTAGCTTGAAAGAAATCAAAAAAGAAGTCAACCAAAAAATCATTAAAATTGGAATGCCTTCTGCCATGCAAATGTTCTTTGAAGTCGCTTTATTTACTGGAGCTATTTGGTTATGCGGAATGATTGGAACGACTAGTCAAGCAGCGAATCAGATTGCATTGAGTTTGGCTTCGTTAACCTTTATGTTTGCCATGGGATTAAGCGTTACCGCAATGATTCGTATTGGAAATCAAAAAGGATTAGAAGATTATGTTACCTTACGAAAAGTAGCAATTTCCATTTTCTTATTAACGATAATAATTGAAGTGGTGTTCGCCTTGTTATTTGTACTATTACACACGAGTTTACCTTATATTTTCGTAGATATCAACGATGTTAAAAACCTAACCGAAAACTTAGAAGTAATCGCAATTTCAGCTAACTTACTATTAGTTGCTGCTATTTTTCAAATTTCAGATGGTTTACAAGTGGTGGTTTTAGGAGCACTTCGTGGCTTACAAGATGCGAAAATTCCAATGTATATTACGTTTGTAGCGTATTGGGTAATTGGATTTCCTATTTCTATTTATTTAGGATTAGAAACCGAATTAAAAGCTGTTGGTGTGTGGATTGGACTTTTAGCCGGATTAACTGCTGCTGCATTATTTTTGTATATTCGCTTTAATTACTTAACCAAAAAATTGATTAAAAATTAATAACGTACAGACAAGTCATTGACTTGTCTCAACTAAATTTAAAAACATGAACTTACCAAAATTTGTAATCGGAGATAATACCGATTTTCCAGAAGATATTTTCGTAATCCATTTAGAATATCCAAGATTCGTAATCAATTTAAAAGATGACGAAGTAGAATTTTTAGAAGATATCGAAGAAGAAGACGAAAAGGAATTGGAATCCGAAATGGAACATTTAATTACCATTGCTGGAGAATTCTATGATAGAGAAATGGAACGTTACGAACAGGAATAATCTTTGATATGATTCCCGTAGAGACAAGTCAATGACTTGTCACTACTAATAATTATTTATTAAAATATTTTTCCAACAAATGCATAGCCGCTGCAAAAGGTGAAATTTCATTGTTTTGCACGGCTTTTTTGTTTTCTTCTAATAGTTGAATGATATCCGGATGATTGTAAAAATGCGATTTCAATTGTTCGTTAATCGTTTCCATCATCCAAAATTGGTTTTGATTTTGACGTTTTTCTTCGAAATAATGATTCGATTTTACCAATTCGAAATACTCGGAAATGATTTCCCAAATACCATCAATTCCTGTTTTTTCATAAGCACTACAAGTAGTCACTTTCGGAATCCAACCAGAAGATTTAGCAGGAAATAAATGCAAAGCTCTATTGAATTCGGTTTTCGCTAATTTGGCTTTTGCAATATTATCGCCATCGGCTTTATTGATTACGATTGTATCCGCCATTTCCATGATACCGCGTTTGATCCCTTGCAATTCATCGCCAGCACCTGAAATTTTCAACAATAAAAAGAAATCTACCATACTGTGAACAGCTGTTTCGCTTTGCCCTACTCCAACGGTTTCAATAATAATCGTATCAAAACCGCAAGCTTCACACAAAATAATAGTTTCACGCGTTTTTCTAGCTACGCCACCTAACGTGTCACCTGAAGCACTTGGTCGAATATAAGCGTTTTCATCTTTTACCAATTCTTCCATTCGGGTTTTATCGCCCAAAATACTTCCGTGACTAATAGACGAACTTGGGTCAACCGCTAACACGGCTACTTTTTTCCCGATAGAAGTTAAATATTTTCCAAAAGCTTCAATAAACGTACTTTTTCCAACACCTGGAACACCTGTAATTCCAATTCGAACGGAGTTATTAGCATGTGGCAAACATCCTTTAATGACTTCATTCGCTTTCGCTAAATGTTCAGGATTGGTGCTTTCAACTAAGGTAATGGCACGACTCAAAGCGGTTTTATCACCTTTTAAAATTCCAGAAATCAGTTCATCAGCCGAAGGTTGTTTTCTTCGGAATTGTTGAATTTGATGTGCGACAACACTACTCAATGTTTCGGGTTGTTCCACGCCGTGAATTTCTGAAAGTGCCGATTTTTTATTAGGTGTTTTCAAAAGAGTTTTGCTTTGTGTAAAAATACAAAAAATGTAGGAATATAAAACATCGAAATCTCAAGGTTTAATTACCTTTGTATTCTCGATTTTCGACATATGGAAAACATCATTCTTTTATTTTTATGTTTGATTTTAGGGATTGCACTTCAAAAAGTACCGCAATTTCCTAAAAACGCCTATCAAAGTTTGAATCAATACGTGATTTACGTTTCGCTTCCGGCTATGGCGTTATATTATATTCCGAAAATTACGATTTCATTGGCTTTGCTTTATCCATTAGGGATTGCATGGTTAGGTTTTGGATTATCGTTTGTGTTTTTCTATACTTTGGGGACGTATTTCAAATGGTCGAAAAAGTTAATTGGATGTTTAATTTTGACAGGTGGATTGAGTAATACTTCCTTTGTAGGATTTCCAATTATCGAAGCTTTGTATGGTGCAGAAGGATTAAAAACCGCCATCATCGTTGATCAACCGGGTTCATTCGTAGTCGTAACCACTTTAGGAATTTTAGTCGCAGCGAGTTTTTCAAGAGGTAATTTGAGTACTTCTGAAATTTTGATGAAAATTGTAAAATTTCCGCCTTTTATTGCTTTTACGATTGCGCTTTTCTGTACCATTTTCACATTAGAATTTCCAGAAGCGTTGCAAAATTCCTTTTCAAGAATTGGAAACACGGTAACTCCAGTTGCTTTAGTAGCCGTTGGTTTGCAATTAAAAATTGATACTCGAAGCAAACATTGGCGTTTTCTAACTCTAGGCTTACTTTTCAAATTGATTTTAATGCCCGCTTTTTTCTTTTTGCTATACAAAATCATATTAAACGGAAAAGGACTAGAAATTGATGTTTCTATCATGGAATCCGCAATGGCACCAATGATTACGGGAGCTATTTTAGCTTCTAACTATGGATTAAAACCGAAATTAAGCAGTATGATGATTGGGATTGGAATTCCGTTTTCGTTGCTTACAGTAGCTTTTTGGTATTGGGTTTTGAGTTAGTATCACAAAGTTGCTCAAAGTTTTGCACGAAGTCACGCTATGAATTTTTAAACATATAAGTCATATAAGTTTAAATTGAATTAATTGTGCACTCAAGTTCATAAAAGAGATGCTTGCAGCATGACAAGATTGTGGTTAAAAAATCTGTGTAAATCAGTTCAATCTGTGTTATCTGC
>CAZCIV010000033.1:11032-14098 GCA_964498595.1 uncultured Flavobacterium sp. | reverse complement strand
GAATTGTCCCAGTTGTTATCGGTGGAAGTCAAGATTTAACTTATCCAATGTATCGAGCCTATGATAATTTAGATCAGATGGTGAATATTGTTTCTGTTGATAATCAATTTGATTTTTCAAAAGAAAATAAATTGGATTCTGGATCTTATTTGTCGAAAATTATTGTAGAAGAGCCTAATAATTTATTTAATTTCAGTAATTTAGGTTTTCAAACGTATTTTAATTCGCAAGAAGAAATCGATTTAATCGAGAAATTGTATTTTGAAGCCTATCGTTTAGGTGAAGTTTCGAATAACATTACTGTAGCTGAACCTGTTTTTAGAGATGCAGATTTAGTAAGTGTTGATATGTATTCCGTTCAATCTTCCTATTCTGGCAATTTCGATGTTTTTAATCCAAACGGATTTACAGGAAAAGAAATTTGCGCTTTAACTCGTTATGCAGGGATAAGTGATAAGGTAACTTCTTTTGGGATTTTTAATTTTAATCCAAATGGGAATGAAGTTGTTTTAACAGCTCAAATGCTGTGGTATTTTATTGAAGGATTTTGTTTTCGCTCTCATGAGTATCCATTTGGCACAAAAGAGAGCTATATAAAGTACATTGTTCCTATTGAAGATGAAAAATTAATCTTCTATAAGAGTAATAAAACTGAAAGATGGTGGATTGAAATACCTTTTTTAACTAACGTTAATAATAAATTAAAAAGAAATACGTTATTGCCTTGTACACATGAAGATTATTTAGCTGCATGTGAACAAGAAATTCCAGAAAGATGGTGGAAAGCCCAAAGAAGAAATATTGTTTAAAAAGACTATTTTTCAAACGGTTAACTAATGTTAAAAATTATATAATTTTAAATTTTAATATTTTTTACACGTTTTTGAAAAAAATGTTGTTTTTTTCAAAATTATTGAATAGGTTTACGCCCTTAAATAGAAATTACATTTAACCCAAGTTTATATGAAGAAGTTTGTTGCATTTTCAGCAATTTTGTCATTATTTATCAGTTGTGGTAAAGGCGATAAAGGAGAATTAGTAGGAGTTAAAGGGAGAAAATGGCATCCCGAAAAACCTTACGGAATGACATTAGTTCCTGGTGGCGCTTTTATTATGGGTAAAGCGGATGATGATTTAGCTAATATTCAAGACGCACCTACTAAAACCGTTACAGTTCGTTCTTTTTACATGGACGAAACAGAGATTACTAATGCAGAGTATCGTAAATTTGTTGAATGGGTAAAAGATTCAACAATTAGAACACGATTAGCTATATTGGCTGATGAGCAGGGGCAAAAACCAGGTTCAGGAAGTGGTAAAGGAGGAAGTATTGGTGATTTTGCTTTCGCAGATGTTGATCCTGAAAAAATGACTCCTTATGATAAATACATGTATGAAAACTACTATAGTGTAGGTACAGATGATGATATTTATGCTGGAAGAAAATTAAATAAAAAGGTAAAACTTGTAAAAGAACCTTCTAAATATCCTGATGAATTTTACGTGGAAGTAATGGATTCAATGTATTTGCCAGAATCTGAATCTTACAATGGTCTTAAAACTATTGATGTCTCTAAATTAAAATTCAAATACAATCAGGTTGATTTAAATAAAGCTGTTAAAAAGAAAGGGCGTAAGAATTTTTATGAGGACGCACCACCAATTGAAATTTATCCCGATACTACAGTATGGATTAAAGATTTTGCCTATTCGTATAATGAGCCTATGCATAATGATTATTTTTGGCATCAAGCTTACAGTGAATATCCTGTTGTGGGAGTTTCTTGGAATCAAGCAAAGGCTTTTTGTGCATGGAGAACCATGTATAAAAATGCATATATAAAAACTAAAAAAGGAAGAGATCAAGTAAATTCATTCCGTTTGCCAACTGAGGCTGAATGGGAATATGCTGCTAGAGGTGGAATTGAGGGAGGAACATATCCTTGGGGGGGTCCATATGCTAAAAATGATAGAGGATGTTTTATGGCAAACTTCAAACCAAATCGTGGAGATTATGCTGCTGATGGTGCTTTGTATACAGTTGAAGCAAAATCTTATGAGCCTAATGAGTTTAATCTTTATAATATGGCTGGAAACGTTTCTGAATGGACAGAGTCTTCTTATTATGCAGAAGCTTATGAATTTGTTTCTACAATGAATCCTCATGTAGCGGACAAGAAAAATCAAAGAAAAGTAGTTCGTGGAGGTTCTTGGAAAGATGTTGCTTATTTATTACAAGTGTCAACACGTGATTATGAATATGCTGATTCAGCAAGAAGTTACATCGGGTTTAGAACTGTTCAAGATTATATGGGTACAGCAGCTACAGGAAATAGACCTAAATAGTATTTAACCAATTTTATTATATATTTAACTTAACTAACTAAAATTTATTTATTATGGCAATTTTAAGCAAAAAAGTGATGGGATTCCTTTATGGAATGGGGGCAGCGGTTGTAATCGTTGGAGCATTGTTCAAATTAATGCACTGGCCTGGTGCAGGACCAATGCTTGTTATTGGTTTGTTAACTGAGGCTGCGATCTTCGCATTATCAGCTTTCGAACCTGTTGAAAAAGAATTAGATTGGTCTTTAGTTTACCCTGAATTAGCTGGTGGTGAGGCTAAGGCAAAAGATAAAAAAGCTGAAAATCCTGCTGAAGCACAAGGATTATTATCTCAAAAATTAGATGCTATGTTGAAAGAAGCTAAGATTGATGGAGAATTAATGGCTAGTTTAGGAAACAGTATCAAAAATTTTGAAGGTGCTGCTAAATCAATTTCTCCAACTGTTGATGCTATGGCAGGACAAAAGAAATATGCAGAAGAAATGTCAACAGCTGCAGCTCAAATGGAAGCTTTGAATAATTTATATAAAATTCAATTAGAAAGTGCTGATAGAAATGCACAAGCGAATAAAGAAATTGCTGAAAATGCTGCTAAATTAAAAGAGCAAATGCAATCAATGACATCAAACATTGCATCTTTAAATGCGGTTTATGGTGGTATGCTTTCTGCTATGAGTAACAGAGGATAATTAGTTTTATCATTAAATATTTTATTAATTA
>CAZCIV010000033.1:0-10932 GCA_964498595.1 uncultured Flavobacterium sp. | reverse complement strand
TCTGCTATGAGTAACAGAGGATAATTAGTTTTATCATTAAATATTTTATTAATTAAAAACTAATTTAAAGAGAAATGGCAGGAGGAAAATTAACCCCTAGACAGAAGATGATTAACCTGATGTACTTGGTTTTCATCGCAATGTTGGCATTAAACATGTCAAAAGAAGTATTATCTGCTTTCGGATTGATGGATGAAAAATTCGAAGAGGTTAATACAGGTGCAAAAAAAACAAATGAAGAAATGCTTTCTGTTTTGGCTGCTAAAGCTGCAGAAAACGTTAATTTTAAAAATGCATTAGATGAAGCTAATCAGGTTAAGACTATTTCTAATGAATTTTATAATTATTTAGAATCAGTTAAATCTGAAATATCAAAAGATTTTCCAGTTGATGAGAAAACTGGAAAAATGCCATATGAGGCCATGGACAAGTCAACTATAGATGAAAAATGGTTTAGTGGAGATGGATATTCGCAAAAAGGTACAGAAATTGTTTCAAAGTACAATAAGTATCTTTCAGATATGAAAGCTGTTTTAGGGAAAAATGTAAAATTGACCCCTATTGTTAGTGAGATTAATGCTAAGTTCGGTACTGCTGATATCAAAGATAAAGAAGGTGTTTCTAAAAAGTTTTTAGATTATCATTTTAAAGGTTTTCCTGCAATTGCAACTATTGCAAAGTTAGCTTTAGCTCAAAACGATATTAAGAAAGCAGAAGCTGATGTATACAGCATACTTTTAGGAAAAGCTGCTATTGAAACTATGTCTTTGAAAAATTTTAAAGCTATTGTGTCTTTAGATAAAAATGTTTATTTTCAGGGTGAGCCTGTTACTGGTAAAGTTGTAATCGGTAAATACGATGAAAATGTTAAAGTATCTGATTTCAAAGGTCCTGGAAAAGTTGTTAATGGTCAAGCTATCTTAAATATGACAGCAGGTAGTATTGGTGAACAATCTTTTGGTGGTAGCTTTGTTTTTATGGAAGATGGAAAACCTGTTGAATTACCTTTCGACGGTAAGTATGTAGTAGTACCAAGACCTAATCAAGCAATTATTTCTGCTGACAAAATGAATGTAGTATACCGTGGTGTTCCTAACCCTATTTCTATTTCTGTTCCTGGGATTGCATCTAATAAAGTAAATGCAAATGCACAAGGAATGTCTAAAGTAGGAGATGGTAAGTTTATGTTAAAACCTGGTTCAGGTAGTGAAGTTAAAATTAACGTTAGTGCAACTATGCCTGATGGTAAAACAATGTCAAGTGCACAAGTTTTCAGAATTAAAGGTTTACCTGCACCAACTGGAAAAGTGGGTGGTTTAGATAAGAACAAAGGTCCAAAAAGTAATTTAGAAGTTTGTTCTGTTACAGCAGCTATGGAAGATTTTGATTTCCCTGTAACTGTTAATGTAACACAATTTAATATTAAAGTACCTGGGCAACCTACTGTTGTAGTTTCTGGAAACAAGATGGACGCAAGAGCTAGAGCTGCTATTGCAAAAGCTTCTAAAGGAGATGTGATTATTATTTCTGAAATAAAAGCGAGCTTTGTTGGTATTGATCAAGTTGCAAAACGTGTTTCACCTTGTACTTACGAAATACAATAATTTAAAATAATTTGTGTTTATTTTATTAAACCAAATAAAAAATAAATAGAATGAATTGGAGAAATAGTATTGCAATTTTAGTTTTAGGATTATGTTCTACTACTTTTGCACAGTCAAATTTATTAAATGCAAAAACTCCTGACCAAATAGGAAAAAAGACGGAGGCTGAATTAAGTGCAGATAACGATAAACCGTTACCTTACGGTTATGTTCATGATAGAGATATCTTGATGGGAAAACGTATTTGGGAAATTATTGATCTTGATGAAAGAGTGAATTTTCCACTTTATTTTCCTGTTGAAGGTGATGTAATGACATCTCCTGATAGGAGACCTCTTTATAATGTACTAGTAAAAGGAATTAAAGATGGTACTATTACAGAAGTTTACGACTCAAGTTATTTTACTACTAAAAAAACTTTAAAAGATATAGAAGCTTCATTGTTTAAAGTTGATACAACTGACGTTGGTCGTGAACAAATGAACGAAGATATTGAGGCTTACAGAAAAGGTACTAAAAAGATTTCTGAAGAGTATATCAGAAAAACTGAAATTGAAGCTTACAATGTAGATGCTTATAAAATTGTTGGTTATTGGTATTTCGATAAAAGACAAGGGGAATTAAAATATCGTTTATTAGGTATTTGTCCTGTTGTTCCAGATGTTTACGAAATGGATAATCCTAACCCTGAAATGGTTGAATTATTTTGGGTTTACTTCCCATCAGCAAGAGACATTTTACATGAAGCTAAAGCTTTTAATAACAGAAATTCTGCTATGCCGTTTACTTTTGATCATTTATTAAATGCCCGTCGTTTCAACGGAGTGATTTATCTAGAAGAGAATGTATATGGTGATCGTTTAATAAAAGATTACATGAAAGAAAATGCTCAAATGCAATTATTAGAATCAGATCGTGTAAAAGAAAAGATTCGTGACTTTGAACAAGATATGTGGAATTATTAATAGTATTTCTCCAATTTCATTTAAAAAACTCTTACCATTTGGTAAGAGTTTTTTAATTTTACACCATGATAGATTATTTAATCGTAGGAAGTGGTTTAGCTGGAATTTCTTTTGCCGAAATTGCCTTGCAAAACAATAAATCAATTTTGGTTTTTGATAACAATTCGCAACCTTCATCTCGTGTTGCTGGTGGGTTGTATAATCCTGTTGTTTTAAAACGTTTTAGTGAAGTTTGGAAAGCAAAGGAGCAAATTGATTTTGCTTTTCCTTTATATCATAAAATTCAATCCAAATTGAATGTTGTTTTTGATTTTCAATTACCAATACTTCGTAAATTATATTCTGTTGAAGAGCAAAATAATTGGTTTCAAGCGGCAGACAAACCAAATTTAACTCCTTTTTTAGATTCCAAATTAGTTACAACTTCTTATGAGTGTATTACTTCTCCATTTCACTATGGTAAAGTAAATCATACCGGTTATTTAGAAATTTCAACTTTGATTGAAGCTTATACTAAATATTTGCAAGTTCTAAATTGCTTTTCTAATGAAAGTTTTAACCATAATGAAATCAAATTTTTAGAAGACGGAATTCAGTATAAAAATACTAAAGCCAAACACATTATTTTTGCAGAAGGTTTTGGCTTACATGCTAATCCCTTTTTTAATGATTTGCCTTTGGATGGAACAAAAGGAGAATTACTCATCATCAAAGCGTCTAATTTAGATTTAAATGTTGTAATAAAATCAAGTGTATTTATACTTCCAATTGGAAATGATTTATATAAAGTCGGTGCTACTTACGATTGGAAAGACAAAACGAATACTCCAACTGAAGAAGGAAAGCAAGAATTAATCGAAAAATTATCCGAATTAATTTCATGCGATTTTGAAATTGTGAAACATTTTGCAGGTGTTCGTCCAACAGTCAAAGACAGAAGACCGTTAGTTGGAACCCATCCAGTTTATTCACAATTACATGTTTTAAATGGTTTAGGAACTCGCGGTGTAATGCTTGGTCCTTATTTAGCCAATCAATTGTTTCAACATATTGAAAATGATATTCCGTTAGAGAAGGAAATAGATATTATTCGATGTTATAAAAAAAACCGAAACTAAATTGTTTCGGTTTTTCTATTATCGTAATGTTGGTTTGCTTTTGTCTGCAATATGATCTTTCCAATCTTTATCATAACTCATAAATAAGTTTACCCAAATACTTCTTGATAAGCGCATAATTACTGGCATAAACACAACTAATGTAGCAATAATTACAATGAAATTGGTAATTAAACTTTTTTCTCCTACAAAGAAAAAAGTGATAATAAAAGCCGCAACGCCAAAAGCAATTCCAAGTGCATAACTCACATACATGGCGCCATAAAAGAATGATGGTTCCATTTGATATTTGGTTCCGCAATGACTACATTTTTCATGCATTTTATAAACATTCATCACATTATAAGGGTTTTTGTCTAAATACATGCTTTCTTCATGGCATGTAGGACAACTTCCTGTTAAAATACTATTTAATTTGGATCCTTTTTTTAACATTTGCAAAATATTTTACACAAAGGTACAATAACTAACAATTCTATGTGTAACAATTGTAACAATTAATATGCTAAATATACATAATTTATCGGTTTCATTTGGTGGAACTTATCTTTTTGAAGAAGTAACTTTTAGATTAGGTTCTGGTGACAGAGTAGGTCTTGTTGGGAAAAATGGTGCAGGAAAGTCAACTATGTTGAAAATGTTGGCGGGAGATTTTAAACCTGACAGCGGAACTATTGCTACTGAAAAAGAAGTGAAAATTGGTTTTCTTCGTCAAGATATTGATTTTGTGAAAGGGAGAACAGTTTTAGAGGAAGCATACATGGCTTTCGAAGAAATCAAGCGTGCCGAATTTAGAATCGACGAAATCAATCATCAATTAATAACTAGAACCGATTATGAAAGTCAGGAATATTCTGATTTAATTGAGGAATTAAGTGATGTTACGCATCATTACGAAGTTCTTGGAGGATATAATTATGTTGGAGATACAGAGAAAATTCTTTTAGGCCTTGGATTCAAAAGAGAGGATTTCGACAATCAAACCGATACTTTTTCAGGTGGATGGAGAATGCGTATTGAATTAGCAAAATTGTTATTACAATCCAACGATATTTTACTTTTAGATGAGCCAACGAATCACTTGGATATAGAAAGTATCATTTGGTTAGAAGGATTTTTACGAAATTTTGCTGGAGTTGTCGTAATCGTTTCGCATGATAAAATGTTTTTGGATAATGTAACAAACCGTACCATTGAAATCTCTTTAGGGAAAGCCTACGATTTTAATAAACCATATTCCGAGTATTTAGTGTTACGTCAGGAAATTCGCGAAAAACAATTGGCAACCCAAAAAAATCAAGCCAAAAAAATTGAAGAAACTGAGAAATTAATCGAGAAATTCCGTGCCAAAGCTTCTAAGGCATCAATGGCGCAATCCTTGATTAAAAAATTAGATAAAGTAGAGCGAATTGAAGTGGATGAAGATGATAATTCGGTGATGAATATATCATTTCCTGTTTCCCAAACTCCTGGTCGAGTTGTTGTTGAAGCAGAACACGTTACAAAAGCTTATGGCGATAAAGTAATTTTAAACGATATTTCACTTTTAGTAGAACGTGGAAGTAAAGTCGCATTCGTTGGACAAAACGGTCAAGGGAAATCGACTTTTATGAAAGCCATTGTAAATGAATTTGAATACGAAGGAACCATCAAACTTGGACACAATGTACAATTAGGTTACTTCGCTCAAAATCAAGCGGAGTATTTAGATGGTGAAAAAACATTGCTTGATACGATGTTGGAAGCTGCAACCGACACGAATCGTTCAAAAGTTCGTGATATGTTGGGAGCTTTTTTATTCCGTGGTGATGAAGTAGAGAAAAAAGTTAAAGTACTTTCGGGTGGCGAACGAAATCGTTTAGCACTTTGTAAATTGCTTTTACAGCCGATTAATGTCTTGGTAATGGACGAACCAACGAATCACTTAGATATTAAGTCTAAAAACGTTTTAAAAGCCGCTTTGCAACAATTTGAAGGAACTTTGTTGTTAGTGTCTCACGATCGTGATTTCTTACAAGGAATGTCTAATATAGTTTACGAATTCAAAGACCAAAAGATTCGCGAATATTTAGGTGATATCAATTTCTTCTTAGAACAGAAAAACGCCATGAACATGCGTGAAATTGAGAAAAAAGATGTTGTGCTAAATACGCAAACTCAAACTAAAACGGTAAAAAATATTTCTTACGAAGATCAAAAAAAAGCAAAAGCACTTCAAAATAAATTAAGCAAAATCGAGAGCCAAATTCAGCAATTAGAAAAAGCAATTCAGGCAGATGATAAAGCTTTGGCATCTAGTTACGACAAACATATTGAAGATGCTACTTTTTTTGCGGCTTATGAAAAGAAGAAAAAAGAACTAGAACAATTATTAGAAGATTGGGAAAACGTTCAATTAGAAATTGAAGATTTGAATACTTAATTACTGAACCATAAATTATAACAATTCAAAAATAAGCATGCAATAGCAATGATAACTATAATTATTGCGATTTTATTTTTTCTAATAAATTTTGTGAAGGCTAACTTCATATTTTAAATTGTTTATGAAATAAATATCAAATTATTCTCTTTCTTTTGAAATACGATTTTTATCGTATTTTTAGAATAGAATATCAGGCAACCTTTCTTTTACTTTTTTCATTTTTTCTTCTAATGTCAATACGAATTTTTTATGACTTTCCGTATTTGGGTTAAACGGACGATGTTGCAATCCTTTTTGAATAGAGCAAATTTCGTTCATCAATCCAAACACTGATTCAGAAATATAATTTTCAAAAAATTGAATCCAGATATAATCGATTGCAGTTTGATTCGGATGTAACATATCTTCAGCGTAAAAACGATAATCACGCAATTCGTCCATCATAATTTCGTAGGCAGGAAAATAGTTGTGGTTCTGATTTGTCAGTTCGAGCGAAGTCGAGAATTTCTTATTCAAAATTGAATGTAAAGCAGTAATCAAATGCGCTTTACTCTGAGTGTTTTCTGCAAATCCATCCTTTATATGGCGTACAGGCGAAACTGTAAAAATGAAATTACAATTAGGGTTAACCAAATGTATTAATGAAATAATACTTTGTAAACTTTCTTCAATTTGATTAATCGACAATAATTCTTTTATAAACTGTTTTTGCGATACTTTATGACAATTGGCAACAATTTCGTTGGTTTCAATATTTCTGTAAACCCATGAAGTTCCTAATGTGATGATACAATGTGTCAATGAGGCAATGTGTCGATGTGTTGATTCTAAAATCGAATTCAAATTACTCAAAAATTCTTCTTTATCTGCATTTGATAGTTCGGAATGCACTTCATAACAATGCCATAATTCATTATGATAGAAAATGTCGTTATCGCTAAAGATTCTATTTTCAACAGCACGACGAATTAACTTTTCTAAAGAAACCACATTAAAAATAATTCCAAATGGATTGGTTATACTTTGAAATTTGAAATAATCAAACTTGTTACCCATATTTTCTGCAAAACATGAACCCAACAACATGATTTTCGAATCATAATCGATTGGAAAACGGCTTTTTTGAACGGGTATTTTGGTGGTGAATTGCAAATCAATTGGGTTTAAAGTCCAAATTTAAACTACTTTTTACAAAAAACTAGTATTTTTACTAAGGATTTAATTCTCAAAAAATGATTGAAAAAGAATATTTAGAACCCAACGAAGGTTTCTCCCAAACCGTTGTAGTAAAAACTGGAAATTTCAAAACACTTTATATTTCAGGACAAATTGGTGATGGTGCTGATTTACAAGCACAAACCATAACAACTTTTCAAAATTTAGAAAAGCAACTCACGAATTGTAATGCTACTTTTAAAGATGTGGTAAAAATGAATACGTACATCGTAAATTTTAATCCAGAAGTAGATTTGCCTGTTTTTAGAAAGGTTAGAAAACAGTTTCTTGGAAATGAAAATTATCCAGCAAGCACTTTAGTGGGTGTAGAAAGTTTAGGAAGAAAAGAATGGTTGATTGAAATTGAGGCGGTTGCTGTTGTAGAATAAAAAAATCCCAATAGTTTTTAGCTTATCGGGATTTGTACTTTTAGGATCTTAATTTTTAATTATAAAAATACTGAGCCGTAGAATTATTATCACTATTGTTAAAATCAATATAAGTTTCTGTAGCTGGCATGTTATTACCGTTATAAGTATATGTTGATCTTTCTTCAAGTGTATTATCAATTGAGAAATCTAAAGAATTATTAACTATTCCTGGATAACCTCTTGTGTATTTTGGTGTTCCAATAGCAATCTTAGAAAAGCCAGTTACGTTAGCAAATGGACTTACTTTATTGTCAAATGTTGACTCTTCAACCCAGCTTATTTCAAAAGCTGTTCCTGGATTTTCAGTAATTTCTTTTTTGTATGGTTGATTTCCATTAAAATAAATTGTTCCAGAAGCTATTGTGGTGCTATTTGCTGTTGTTGTAAATGAAACTGTTCCATTTGAGTTATAAATAAAGTTGTCAGTTTCTACATCTCCATATTCATCTGTTCTGATTGATTTAATTAATCTGTTGTTTGAATCATACTCGTAAATAATAACTTCTTCAAAACTATCAATCCCATCATCAAAAAAATATTCTTCTTTAGTTATTAAATCTCCAGTGTAAGTATATATGGTTTCATCTCTATCATCTAAATCCGAATATTGTCTTGTTATTTTATTTCCGTTATATTCAAATCGAATTGTTTCAACAGTTCCGTCGTCATAAGTTTCGATTATTTTTGTTAGTAATGTTCCTGATGCATTATTTGAATCATCATCACTTGAACAAGAAGCTAACGTAAGTGCAATAGCACTAAAAAGGTAAAGTAATTTTTTCATTTTTTGTTATTTGTTAAATTTTTACAAAGCAAAAAAAAAAAAATGATTTTCCAATTTTTTTTACAAAAAAATACCGACAAAATTTTATTTTTATCGGTATTTATAATATGAGTTTTCCTTGTCATCCTGAACTTGTTTCAGGATCTTAAAAAAATTGTGTTTATGAGATGCTGAAACAAGTTCAGCATGACAAAGTTTTAGAATTGTTATTTCACAAAATCAACCACTTTCTCCAACGCTTCCTTAATTCCACCTACATTTTTCCCTTTTCCTGAAGCGAAGAATGGTTGTCCGCCACCATTACCGTCGATTAGTTTTCCTAATTCTCTGATGACGTTTCCAGCGTTTAATCCTTTTTCAGCAACTAATTCTTTTGAAATGTAGCAGTGAATATTTGGCGCATTATCTTCAACTGATGCTAAGAATACAAATGCTTTTGGTTTGGAGGTTCCGATAGCTTGTGCTAAATCTTTAGTTGAACTCATCGATAAATCTACTTGTTTAGCTAAAAATTGGATGCCGTTGATTTCTTGGAAATCAGCAACCAACGTATTTTTTAATCCTTCGATTTTCTCTTTTACTAATTGCTCTACTTGTTTTTTCAATTTCGCATTGTCATCTTGTAACGAAGCCACTGATTTTAAAACATCTTGAGGATTTTTCAATACTTCTTTGATTTCTGCCAACGTGTTTTCTTGGTTTTTATAGAAATCTTTCACTGCATCACCCGTAATCGCCTCAATACGACGAATTCCAGCAGCAACTGCTCCTTCTGAAACAATTTTGAAATGCCAAATATCAGCAGTGTTTTTCACGTGAATTCCTCCACATAATTCTTTACTATCTCCAAATTCAATCATACGAACATTATCACCATATTTCTCTCCAAACAATGCCATCGCACCTTTGTCTAATGCTTCTTTAATTGGAATATTTCTATGTTCTACTAATTGCAATTGCGCTTCAATTTGTTGATTTACACTTGCTTCAACTTGACGTAATTCTTCATCCGAAACTTTAGAAAAATGCGAGAAGTCAAAACGTAAGTAATTTGGGTTTACTAACGAACCTTTTTGCTCCACATGCGTTCCTAAAATGCTTCTCAAAGCCAAATGCATCAAATGCGTAGCTGAGTGATTTTTAGAAGTAGAAGTTCTTAAATCAGTATTTACTTTGGCAACAAATCCTGCTTCCACGTTTTCTGGAAGTTGTTTGGCGAAATGTAAGATTAAGTTGTTTTCTTTTTTTGTATCGATAATTTCAATGGTTTCGTTTGCCGAAACTAATGTTCCTTTATCACCAACTTGTCCTCCGCCTTCCGGATAAAATGGCGTATTATCTAAAACAATTTGGTACAAAACACCATCTTTTTTAGAATCTACTTTACGAATTCTAGTGATTTTTACATTATTTTCCGTTTGGTCATAACCAACGAAAGTTTCTACATTTCCATCAATTAAAACTTTCCAGTCGTCAGTCGTTACTTCAGAAGCTGCACGAGAACGCGCTTTTTGTTTTTGTAATTCGGTTTCGAATTCAGTTTCGTTAAAGTAATAACCTTTTTCTTTTAAAATTAAAGCCGTTAAGTCTTTCGGGAAACCAAAAGTATCATACAATTCAAATACTTTTTCTCCTGAAACTTCTTTTCCAGATGTTTCAGCAACTACTTTATCTAATAATTGTAATCCTTGTTCCAAAGTTCTTAAGAAAGACGCTTCTTCTTCGCGAATTACATTGGTAACCAATTGTTGTTGCGATTTAATTTCAGGGAAAAATTCGCCCATTTGATTCGCTAACACTTCCACTAACTTGTTAATAAATGGTTCTTTTGTTCCTAAGAATGTAAATCCGTAACGAATCGCACGGCGTAAAATTCTACGAATTACATAACCAGCTCCCGTATTTGATGGTAATTGTCCGTCAGCAATAGCAAAAGCTACCGCACGAACGTGATCCACAATTACACGGATGGCAATATTGGTTTTGTTTTGCTCTTCTTGTATTGACAAGTCGCGACTTGTCATTGCATCATTTGAAGTATATTTTAATCCTGTAATTTCTTCAACTTTAGCGATAAGCGGCGTGAAAACGTCTGTATCGTAGTTTGAAGTTACGTTTTGCATTGCCATACACAAACGCTCAAATCCCATTCCGGTATCTACGTGTTGCGCTGGTAATTTTTCTAAAGATCCATCGGCTTTACGATTGAATTCCATGAATACATTGTTCCAAATTTCCACTACTTGTGGATGATCAGCATTTACTAAATCTCTTCCTGAAACAGTTGCACGTTCTGCATCGGTTCTTAAATCGATATGAATTTCAGAACATGGGCCACACGGACCTTGGTCGCCCATTTCCCAGAAGTTGTCTTTTTTATTTCCTAAAAT
>CAZCIV010000032.1:0-14115 GCA_964498595.1 uncultured Flavobacterium sp. | reverse complement strand
TTATGAGCAATACGCATTACCCAAGGCAAAAATTTTCCTTCTTCGTTATACGATTGTGATTTTAGTGTTTTAATTACTTTGATAAAGGTGTCTTGAAAAATATCGTAGGATAAATCTCTATCGTTCACTTTAGAATAAATAAATCCGAAGATTTTGGATTGATGTCTTTCAATCAATGAAGCCAAAGCAGACTCATCTCCGCTTAAATAATTCTTCACCAAAACTGCATCAGGAAGTACAAGATTAGCCATAATAATACCTTTTAGTCAATTAAAGTCGGGTTCTAAAAGTATTTTTACTATATAGGCAATCGTTTTTTGTGATTAATAAACCAAATTTAACATAAAATTTAATTAAAAAACAAACTTTACTAGCAATTTTAACATTTTAATTAAAAGAAAAAAACAAATAGTACGTTTAACACATCAAAATTTAATATTTATAGAGTATAAGATTGAGTTATGTCTATTATTCTTTTGAATTGTTTTTATTCTTATCCTGTTGTAACATCCATTCATAAATTTCGGGATTATTATAAACTCGTGTCCAACTATCATGATTAGCATCTTCAAAAATTTCTAATTTTATATCGTTATGGCAGTCTTTTAATTTATCATAAATGGCAATAGCATAATTTACACTTACCACATCATCTTGTTGACCATGATAAATCCTTATTGGGATGTTTTTAATTTTACAATTTTCAACCATTGGTACCCTATCAACAAATCCTGCAATTGGAACCATTGCAGCAAATAAGTCTGGGTGTTCAAAAACTAAATTCCATGCACCCCACGCTCCCATACTTAAACCAGTTAAATATATTTTTGAACTATTAATTTTATTTTCTTGAATTATCTTTTGAATTAATAAAAATAATTGTTCTGAATCCCAATATTTATCTTGAGGACATTGAGGAACTAAAATATATGCATCAAGTTTATTCGTTTTAATATAATTTAGTGGTCCATGAATACTTAGTTTATTCAAATCTGTTCCTCTTTCTCCTGATCCATGTAAAAAAACAATTAATGGTTTTAAATCATTGGTATTTTGAGGTTTAGATAAAATGTAATTCAAAGAAAAATCATTACATATTTTATCTTTAATAAAACTCCTTGACTCAGTTTGTCCGTAAAAAGTGTTTATTATCACAAAAAATATTAATGTTACTTTTTTCATTTACTATGGATTTACTTGATTATATATTTCACAGATTCTGTACTTAATTTCCAATCATCGGTTCTAAATGGAGCAGCTGGAAATCCTTCTTGATTAAATAGATTACATTCTGATGCATCGCCCATCCAACCAAATCGAACTGCAACAACATGATTTACTTTATCACAAGTTAAAACAACTTTATTGTCTTCTATAACAGCTTTTGCAAAACGAAAAACTTTATCTGCTCCGGCAACTTCAAAACCTTTTATATAACCATATTTATCGATTGTCATTAATCCCGAACCTACATTGTCAAAAGTCAAAATTGCTTTTCCGTCTTTATTTTCAAATGATTTGAAGGTTGGTCCCAAAAAACTAACCGATTTCTGATTGTATGTATTGTGTAAAGCTACAGCCGCCAAACGTTTTCCAACATCTTGTTTATTAGTTGGATGAATATCATACGGATTAGTAACCAAATCAGTCGTAACAATCATTCCAGTATTTTTCAGTTTTAAAGTATTGGTTTGCGCTTCTCTAATTTCAGCCCAAGCACAACCTTCGTTACTATTTCCTTTTGTTGCAAAACTTGCCAATTGAACAAAATAAAACGGAAAATCAGAATTGAATTTTTTGCGCCAATCTTCAATCAACAATGGAAACGCTTTTTTGTATTGATATGCTCTTGGTTCATTACTTTCTCCTTGATACCAAATGACACCTTTAAAAGCAAAAGGAATAAGCGGATTGATCATTGCATTGTAACACAACGACGGAAATTCGTTTTGGTTAACATTATCTAAAATAGATTCTACTTGAAATTTCCAATCACCACTTAAAGGAATTTCTTCTTTATCTGTTATAATTTTTAAAGCTTTACTATCGCCATGCATACCTCCGCCAGCACCTGTATCAGTAATTCTAACGGCAATTATATTATCACCAACGTTCAGAATTTCTGTTGGAATAATATAACTTCTTTTAGCGTCCCAACCGTTAGTTTTTCCAACTTTTACACCATTTACATAGGTTTCATCATTATCATCAATTGCAGGAATTTCTAAAACCACTGATTTCACTTTTTCCGTTAATGTAAAGTGTTTTCTAAGCCAAACCACGCCGTCAAAATTGCCAAGAATTTGTTCTTCCCAAGGTTGCGGTTGGTTCAACGTTAACCATTGGCTATCTTCAAAATTCAAATCTTTGTAAAAAGGAACTTTATCTGTTGTAAATTTTGTTTTTTGAATGGCTTCAATTCTTTTTTTAGCCAATATCATTTTGCTTTCTAACAACGAATCGATATTTACTTTTGGCATTTGAGCAATCATTTCTTTGAATTCATCGCTGCTTTCAAAACCTTCTCTGCTAATCCAAGTTTCAATATTGGTTCCGCCCCAAGTAGCATTAATTAAACCTATAGGAATATTTAATTTTTGCGTTATTTCTTTGGCATAAAAATAACCAACAGCTGTAAATTCGGCTACTGTATTAGGTGAACAAACTTGCCAAGTGGTATTTTTAAAACTCGAACTTGGAATCGAATTGATTTCGTTAGGAATATTAATATGACGAATCGTAGGAAAATTTGCCTCTGCGATTTCATTCTTTGCATTATTTGACTGTTCAACCGTCCATTCCATATTGGATTGTCCAGAACAAAGCCAAACATCTCCCACTAAAATGTTGCTGATTGTGATTAGACTGCTTCCTTGAATAGTCAAAACATAAGGTCCGCCAGTAGATTCATTATTCAAATAAACCGTCCATTTACCATCTTTATTGGTTTTAACTTTTTTAGTTTGATGATGAAACTTTACCGTAACCGTTTGGTTTGGTTTATCTAATCCCCAAACTGGAATTTTTGCATTGCGTTGTAGCACCATATTATCCGAAAAAATGGAAGCTACAGAAGTTTGCGCTTTTGCTATTACTGTGGAAAGCAATAAAACGATAAGGCTATATTTTAATTTCATTTATTGTACTAATTCAAAATTACTTATTAATCGAATATCTTCAGAAGAGGAACCAATCATCAAATCAAATTCACCAGCTTCTGTAATGTATTCAAGTTTATCGTTATAAAAAGAAAGTTTGCTTTTATCTATAATAAATGTAATAGTTTTAGTTTCTCCTACAGCTAACTTTACTTTTTCGAAATCTTTTAATTCTTTTATTGGTCGCACCACACAACCAACTTTGTCACGAAGATACAACTGAACTACTTCTTCTCCTTCAAATTTTCCAGAATTCGTAAGTTTGAAAGTTACTTCAATAGTTTCGGAACTTTTAATTTTTTGAGTAGACAATTTTAAATCTGAATATTGAAAAGTTGTATAACTCAATCCAAAACCAAACGGAAACTGAGGTGAATTTGGTAAATCTATATAAGTTGATTTATAAACTTTATCTTCATTAATTGATGGTCTTCCCGTATTGAAATGATTGTAATAAATTGGGATTTGACCTTCAGTTCTTGGAAAAGTCATTGGTAATTTCCCAGATGGGTTATAATCCCCAAAAAGAACATCGGCAATAGCATTTCCAGCTTCAGAACCCAACCACCACGTGTAAACAATGGTAGGCATATTTTCTGCTGTCCAATTAAATACTAACGGACGTCCTGCATTTATAAGAATAACAATAGGTTTACCTGTTTTTTGCAATTCCTTGATTAAATCTTCCTGAACTCCAGGCAGTTGAATAGTACTTCTACTTTTAGCTTCACCACTCATATTGAAAGCTTCACCAATACTAAGAATCACCACATCTGCTTTTTTAGCTACTGCAATAGCTTCTTTAAAACCCGATTTATCAGTACCTTCTACGGAACATCCTTTTGCGTAAAGTAGTTTTGTATTTTTACCTACTTTTCGTTGCAAACCTTCCCATTGCGAAACAATATAAGTAGAATCAACATCTTTTAAATTAATAGCCCAAAAGCCATGATTGATTCGCTTAGGTTTTACCATTGGACCAATAAAAGCAATGGTTTTGGTATCTTTAGAAAGCGGTAATATGTTTTTGTCATTCTTTAATAATACGATACTTTTTGAAGCAACTTCTCTTGCTGCTTTAGTATGTTTAAGATTAGTAAGAGCTGCTTTTTGACGTTCAGGATTTGAAAATTTAAAAGGATCATCGAATAAGCCTAATTCAAATTTTTTATATAAAATACGTCTCACCGCATCATCGATAACATCAATTGAGATTTTATTCTCCTTAACTAACTCTGCTAAATTGTTACGATATGCATTACTTTCCATGTCCATATCCGAACCTGCTGTTATTGCTTGAAAAGCAGCTTCCTTACTATCTTTAGAATATCCGTGAGCAATCATCTCACCAATAGAACCCCAATCTGAAACTACAAAACCTTTAAAGTTCCATTTTCCTTTTAAAATGTCTCTTTGTAAGTAGGTATTTCCTGTAGCAGGAATTCCGTTTAAATCGTTGAATGAATTCATAAAAGTAGCTGCTCCGGCATCCAAAGCGGCTTTAAAAGGAGGTAAATAAGTTTCCCATAGCATTCTATAACTCATATCTACAGAATTATAATCTCTTCCTCCAACCGCAGCTCCATAAGCAGCAAAATGTTTTACGCATGCCATAACTGCGTCAGTATCCCCAATATTATTTCCTTGAAAACCTTTAACACGCGCATACGCTATTTTTGAACCCAAATAAGTATCCTCTCCTGCTCCTTCCATTACTCTACCCCATCTTGGATCTCTACTGATATCAACCATTGGTGCAAATGTCCAATGTATACCTGAAGCAGATGTTTCAACCGCAGCAACTCGTGCACTTAATTCAATAGCCTCTAAATCCCAACTTGCCGCTTCTGCCAAAGGAATAGGAAAAGTTGTTTTATATCCATGAACTACATCTAAACCAAAAAGTAATGGAATTTTTAAACGCGATTGCATAGCAAGCTCTTGAAATTGTTGAGTATGTTCAACAGATTTAACATTAAGCATAGAGCCTAACTGTCCGTTTTTAATTTCGCTTTGTTTATTTGGATTTATTGTAATTGGACCTGTTGCTTCACTATCTCCAGAATATTGATTAAGTTGACCTATCTTTTCTTCCAAAGTCATCTTTTGTAATAATTCTTTTACTTTTCTATCTATCTCGTTTTGTTGAGAATAAATTGAAGTAAAACAAAATAGTAAAACAAATATTAGGGCTATTTTTTTCATTTTAATGAATAATGGTTTGAATTGCTTTTGGTAAAATAATAATTTCTGTGGCTTTAGTACCTACACATAAAAGGTAATTGACTTGTTTGTCACTTTCATTCATAACAACTGTAACCATTTTGCCGTCAGGATTTAAAAATGAAGTTGTCAATAAACCACTTCTACTTGCCGAACTACTTATACGTTTCGCACCTTTTTTAATGAATTTTGAAAAATGACCAATAAAATAATATGAAGGTGTATAAATTAATTCACCTGTTTGTAAATCCGCATGAACTGGTGCAAAACAGAAATTCTTTACGTGATTAGGACCACCATTTTCGTCTAATAAAATATTCCAATCAGTCCAACCCACAGTTCCATTATTGAAATCGTTAATCATAGATTTTCCGTAACGTTCTCCATTAGCCCATAAATGATATTTAGCAGCATCAAATTTTTCAACACAACCTTCTGTGAAAAATATGTTTTTATCAGGATACATTTCGTTTACAATACCAACATTTTGATACATTTGTTCTCCTCCACTCCAGTTTTCATACCAATGAAATCCAACACCCCAAACATATTTACTCGCTTCTTTATCATCTAAAACTGTACTTGCTCTTTGCGTTATTAAATCTCTGTTATGATCCCAAATAGTGATTTTTTTATCTCCAAAACCCGCTTTTTTAAGTGTTGGTCCTAAGTAATTTTTCAAAAAATCTCGCTCTTCTTCTGCAGTATATATACACGATTCCCAAATTTGAGTCGCCATAGGTTCGTTTTGAACGGTTAATCCCCAAACTGGCAAACCTTCTTTTTGAAGAGCATCAATATATTTCACATAATAATTAGCCCAAGATTGATAATATTGAGGCAATAACTTTCCGCCTCGTAACATATTATTGCTGTCTTTCATAAAAGCTGGTGGCGACCACGGACTGATATAAAATGAAGCTTTAGAACCTATTAAATTCATTGCTTTTTTAAGCATTGGAATTTTGAATCTCTTATCGATAGAAATATCAAAAGAATTCAAATCTTTATCACCATCTTGTACATAGGTATAACTTGCCGAACTGAAATCGCAGCTATTCATATTTGTTCTAAGAACAGAATATCCAATTCCATCTTTTTCACTGAAATATGCATTTAAAAACTCTTGTTGCTTTTCTGGTGAAAGTTTAGCAAATACTTCTGCTGAAGCATCTGTAATTGCTCCTCCAATTCCTAGAAATGTTTGAAATTCTTTATTTGGATTAACAAAAACACAAGTTTGCGTTTCTAAAGGTTGATTTACTTCCTTAACCGTATATTGATTATTTGATTTCGATAATTTCAGATTGGTTCCATTTGCAGAAGTATAGACTTCTATTGTATTAGGGTTACTTGTATTAGTTTCTTTAGATGATGAACAACCTATTGCCATCAAAGCACTAAAAAGTAAAATCATTATTTTATTCATGATCTTATTTTGTTAAAAAACATAAGTTGCAACTGTTGCTCCGTCAAGAGAAGTTGTAACCCATTTTCCGTTTATTTTTATATTAAAATTTTCCGTTGAAGTATTTTCATTTAAAACAATAATAACTGTTTTTCCTGTTGGTGTTTTAAACGTTACGTTAGGTAAATTTGGTAACTGATTTGAAGCTATTCGTACTGAATTCATTGGAACAAACTTTGAAGCTTGCGCAATAATATAATAGCCTACATTTCTTTTATAAGTCTCACTATTTTCAATAGTTAATGCGCCTTTACATTGTGTACAACCACCTGGCGTATGAGGCTCAAAATTGCTATCATTAGCTACATTCCATTCTAATGCAATTTTACTCCAATTGAGCATGGAACCAATAATAACATTTTTAGTATGCCAAATTAAATCGCCTGAAAAAGTACCTTCAGAACCTGTCCATTGCTCGGTGAAGTACAAATTTTTATTAGGATGAGTATTATGAACAACACTTAATGCCGAAATATCGCCTTCGTAAAGATGAAAAGCAGATCCGTCAACAAAAGGATTTGCCATTGGATCATTTAAAACTTCCAAAGGATATTCTGGCTTGTTGCAATTGTGATCGTAAGCAATAATCTTTGCTTTGATTTTCGCATTTTTGAAAGCAGGACCCAAATGATTTTTGATAAAATCGGTTTGTTCAGAAGCCGTCATGCTTAAACTTGGATTATTTCCCGGATGCAAAGGTTCGTTTTGAGGCGTAATAGCATCAATAGTAATTCCTTTCAATTGCATTTGTTGGATGTACTTTACAAAATACTGCGCATAAACGCTATAATATTTCGGTTGTAATTTTCCACCAATACTGCTATTGTTGTCTTTCATCCAAATGGGTGGCGACCAAGGTGTTGCGATAATTTTAATGTTTGGATTTATTGCTAAAATATCTTGTAACATTTTGATTAAATCATTGTTAGCTTCCAAACTAAATTTTGACAATGTAATATCCGTTTCTCCTGCAGGAACATCATCATATGAAAAAACAGTTCCATCTAAATCAGAGGCGCCAATACTCAATCTTAAATAACTAACTGTAATGGAATTGACTGAATTTCCAAAAAGTTCTTGTAGCAATTGCTTTCTTTTCTCAGGGGCTAATTTATTGATAACTTCTACACTACCACCCGTTAAAGTATATCCAAAACCGTCAATACTCTGAAAGGTTTTAGAAGGATCAATTTCAATACTAGGATAGGTATTATCACTGGTATTGAATCTTAAATTTATTTCTTGTCTTTGCAATTTTACTGATTCATCAGCTTTTGTAATCCAAACTTCAACATTACCTTCTTTTTCAAAAATAGCTGATTGCCCAGAACATGAAACTAAAAAAGCAATCAATAAAATGCACGAAAACAATACTAGATTTTTTTTCATTATATGATAATTAATTCAATGTAAATAAAATATTTACATGAAGTTTTCTCTCTTATTCAATAGCTTATAATCTTAACTAAACATAGCTTGATTATGATAAAATAATATAAAATCCACTAATGAAAACTTCAATTTGGATAGTTTCTCAAAAAGAGTTTTCATTAATGGATTAAAAATATCAAAAATTAGTACCCAGGATTTTGCGTTAGCAATGGGTTGGCATCTAATTTATCTTGTGGAATAGGCCACAAAAGACGATTTTGATTAATATTTGAAGCTGTTGGAATAACCACTCCATTTCCATCTCTTTGTTGAGATAAAATTTCAACGGCTTTACCCATTCTCTTTAAATCAAACCAACGATCACCTTCAAAAGCTAATTCCATCAATCTTTCTTCAAGTACTTTATTAATTGCTTCTACTTGATCAGTAGCGGTAATTGTAGAAATTCCTGCTCTAGTTCTTACTTGATTCACTAATGCCATAGCACCTGAAACATCTCCTAAACTAGCTAAAGCCTCAGCTTTTAATAATAAAATATCGGCTAAACGAGCAATATAGAAATTTTGATTTCCATTAGTATCTCTCATTTTATAAGCAAAAGGATAATTTGTTGAAGACCAATAATTATCTGCCCAACCAACATTATCAGTAGTAATCGTTGAAGCTCTTCTTTGAGTATCTCCGTTGTTTATAAATGCTTGAACCAAATTGTGTGAAGGAGCATTAAATTTTTTCCAATCAGTTCCTAAGAACATAAATGTATTCCAAGCACCAATTGGACTTCCCCAACCATCTCCATTAACTTCCCAAATAGATTCATTATTACCTTCGTGAGCACTATCAAAAAGGTGATCAAAAGTTGGCATTAGTGTATAACCTCCCCCAATTACTTCATCACAATATTGAATTGTTTTATTCCAATCAGGATTTGGCATTGTTGCATACACTTTAGCCAAAAGTGCTTTAGCTCCCATTTTGTTTGCTTTAAATTTATTAGAACCATCAGGAGCTTTCTCGATAGCAACTAAACAGTCATAAATAATTTGGTCGTAAACTTCAGCTATAGGTTTTCTTACTGGAAATAATTCATTAAAAGCCTCTTCAAAATTACTACTTGAAATTGAAAAAATAGCTGTAGTTGCTATAGGACAATCTCCCCATAATTGAGCAGCTTGAAAATGGTTTAAAGCTCTAATTAAAGATGCTTCTCCAACCATTTCATCTTTACGTGTTTGACTTAAATCTGAAGCCTGATCAACATAATTTATAACAATATTACATGTATTTATGTTATTATAAATATCATTCCAATCGCCTCTCATTTGAGAATTAGTAGATAACATTTGGTAAGCTTCATATTGGAAAATTGCAGGATTATCTGCTCCAATGTAAGCATTATCAGATTGACCGTCTCCAGCTAATAAAAAGTCTAATTGCCAATATCCAGAACCAAAAGTTCCATAAACCGCATTCATTCTTGATTCTGCAGCTGCTGCATCTTCAATTACAATTCCGTTATTTAAAGAAGTTGCTTCTTCTGTAATAGGTTCTGTATCTAAATAATCTGAACATGAAGATAAAAACAATACCATTAAAAAGGTAAGTGCTTTTAAATAATTTTTTTGTGATTTCATAATTATATAGTATTTAAATATTAAAAGTTTGCTTTAAGTCCAAAAATGAATGTTTTAACCTGAGGATATGTTCCTAAATCAATTCCTTGTCCAATTCCTGTTGCGTTGTTAAATGCACCTACTTCTGGATCGAAACCTTTATAATTTGTTATTGTATATAAATTTTGTCCAGTTACATATAATTTTACAGAATCCAATTTTAAACTTTCCATTTTAAATTGGTATCCTAAAGTAACTGCTTTCAATCTTACATATGATCCATCTTCTACATATCTATCAGAAACATGCAATGCATTTGGATCGTTAGCTCTAGGAACATCTGTAATTTGTCCTGGAGTAGTCCATCTATTTAAAACCTCTGTAGATTGATTATTATAATTATTCATCAAAGTTAAATCCATTCTAGATGCGTTAAAAATATCTCCACCTTGAGAACCTGTAATTAAAGCATCAAGTGTAAAACCTTTGTAACTAAAATTATTACCAAATCCAAAAGTATAATCTGGATTAGGATTTCCAATTATTGTTCTATCATCAGTAGAAATTTGTCCATCACCATTAATATCTTTATACATTAATGAACCTGTAGCAGGGTCTACCCCATCAACTTTATAACCATAGAAACTTCCCAATGGAATACCTTCAGCTAATAAAATAGGACTTTCTCCTACAGAAGTTAAATTTTGGAAAGACATTCTTTTAAGTAATCCTAAAGCTATTACTTCGTTTTTGTTGAAAGAAATATTAAAATTTGAGTTCCATTTAAAATCACCTGTTAAATTTTTTGTGTTTAAACTTAACTCTAAACCTTTATTTTCTACTTCACCAGCATTGTAATAATATGGTTTTGTGAAACCTGGGAAGTAAATAATTTGCAATAAATCTTTAGTATTCTTTTTATAAATATCAGCAGTAAATTTTACTCTATTATCATAAAATCCTAAATCTACACCAAAGTTAATATCAGTTGTTGTTTCCCATTTTAAATCTGGATTACCGATTTGATCTAATGTTGTAGAATTAGTTAAAGGATTTGTATAATTTAAATCGAAACTAGAATATGCTGGTAAACCAGATAAATTACCTGTTTTTCCCCAACCTGCTCTAAATTTCAACTCACTAATTGTTGTAACATTTTTTAAGAAATCTTCATTAGACACAATCCATGCTGCTGATACACCTGGGAAAAATCCCCATTTATTTCCAGGAGCTAATTGTGACGCACCACTTTCTCTAAATACCCCATTAAAAATATATTTGTTATTCAAAGAATATGTTACTCTACCAAAATAAGATAAGCTTCTTACTTTGTTTTCTCTATATTCATAAGCTTGATTAGTTGCAGCTGAGTAATCATAATGTCTTTGATTTATATCGAAACCAGTTCCTGAATTTGCATCTCTATAATAATTATTACTTTGCATTGAAAAACCTCCTAATAGTTTTAAATCAGAATTATCAAATTTTAAAGAGTAATTAAGTGTGTTTTCAAAATTTAAATTTTCATATCTTTCCAAAGTATTACTACCTCTACCTTTAATTGTAGTTGGATCATTTTCACCATTTCTTCCCCAAACATTACTATATGGATCCACGAATTGAACATTGTTAGATCTTGTCAAATCGAAAGTAAACATTGGTTTCCAAATTAAACTTGGTAATACATTAACATCAAAACTAATACTACTTAGATATCGGTTTACAGCAGTTACATTTTGTCTTGCTAATAATGAAACAGGATTTTCCCAACCTGATTGATAAGGATTTACAGCATATTGTCCATCTTTATAACCATCTTGATAGGAACCATCAGGATTAGTTTCTCTAATATTTAATTGAGATCCCCATGTTGGTAAAAAAGAAGGAGTCACTAAAGCACTCATTACAGCTCCACCTTGTCCAACACTGTTATTATCACTAATATATGAACCATCAGATTGAATTACGTTCATACTCACATCCGTTTTTAACCAAGAAGTTAAGTTTGCATTTAAATTAACTTTTCCTGAAAATCTTTTGTAATTTGAAGGGCTAATAATACCATCCATTAATTGATACCCTAAAGCTCCATAAAATCTTACTTTATCTGTACCTCCAGCGTATGAAAAATTATAATTTTGATCAATCCCAGTTCTTAATATCTTATCTTGCCAATTAGTATAAATACCTGCATATTTTGCATCATTAGCTGTTGTTAAATAACTAGGATTAATTTCACCTAATAAAGTTTTATAATCTGATAAATTTAAAACATCAACATTACTAACTGCATTTGAATAACCTAAATAAGAACTAAATTGAAAATCATTTTTATTAGCTTTTCCTTTTTTTGTTGTAATAATTACAACCCCTGTAGAACCATTAACACCATAAATAGCAGTTGCAGTTGCATCTTTTAATATGGCCATGTCAACTATATCTTCCACATTTAAACCTGTAATATCTTTTGTTTGAATACCATCAATTACATATAAAGGTGCATTTCCAGAATTTATTGAGCTAAGCCCTCTAATTCTAACATCAAAACTAGCTCCTGGTTTACCCGATGTTTGTACAACATTTACACCTGTTGCATTACCTTGTATTGCTTGAGCCACATTTAAAATTGGTCGATTTTCAAATGCGTCAGCCTTAATTGTTGAAATAGCATTTGTAACATTTTTACTTTTCTGTGTACCATAACCTACACTAACAATTACTTCTTTTAGTTGGCCTACCTCTTCAACTAAATTAACAATAATTTCTCCTTCAGATATTTGAACTTCTTTTGTTTGATATCCTACATAAGAAACAACTAATACTTTGGCATCATTAGGTGCCGATAATTTAAATTTTCCATCAAAATCTGTTACTGATAAAATTTTTGTGTCTTTGACAACAACATTAGCTCCTACTAATGGAACGCCATCAGATAACACCTTACCAGATACACTTTTTTGTGCTTGAGCAGATGAGATAAAAACTAAAAAAATAGATATAAAGAATATATTTTCTTTAAATCTTTCTAAAAGTGGTTTTAAATTCATAATTAAATAAGTTTTTGTTCATTCATTTTTACAAGTACATCATGTCTTGTTAACGAGATGTTAAATTATTTACTAATCATAAATTTCAAACTTTACAAACCACAACAAAATATATACATCATCAAAAAAACATGAAAAAAAATATGAATCTTTAAATAAACCTTGAAATACAAGAAAATTTGGAAAGAAAATAATTTATGTAAAAATTAAAAAAACAACTAAAAAAGCTTAACGAAAAGGTTATTGTTGTAGAAATGTTGTGGTTAAAAGAGTAAAACTGTATAGTTAAACACTCAAAATATAATCTACCAAACCATCATCATGTAACAAATTCATCTTTTTTCGCAAACGATATCGTTTTATTTCTATACTTCTTATTGAAATATTTAACATTGGGGCAATCTCTTTTGAACTTAAATTTAACCTCAAATAGGCACAAAATTTCAAATCACTAGGGGTTAAACTAGGATGTAATGCTTTTATACGCTTTAAAAAATCTTTGTCTACATTATCAAAAGATTCTTTAAAAGTATTCCAAGTATCGTCCTTGTCTATGTTTTTTGATATAGTTGTAATTACTGATTTTAGATTTTTATTATCCAAATTCTCAGTAGATTTTTTTAAATCATCTTTAATAATTGCTAACAACTCATCTTTTTTAATCAAGTTCATGTTTGTTACTGCTAACTCTTTGTTTTTTGCATCTACATCAAGAGCTAACTGTTCATTTTTTAATTTTATTAACTGTTTTTCATTTTCTAAAGCAGCAATCTCTAATAATAAATTATTTTCCTCAATTAATTTTTGTTCTTTTTTTCTATAGTAATTTTGGTAAGTTTTATTAATATTAAAAACTAAAATTATAAAAAAAGCTGTGTATAAAACCCATGCTGCATATGAATTATACCAAGGTCTCTTAATTTCAAATTTATATTCAATAGTATCAATTGAAGGTGAATTAGCTACTTTAGCTTTTACTCTAAAAATATAGTTACCAGGAGAAAGATTTTTGAAGTTTGCTGATGTCTTATTGCTCCAAGTACTCCAATTCTCTTGAAAACCTTCTAATTGATATTGATATTTTACATCTATAAAATCATCATATTGTGGTACAGAATAATTAAAAACAATATTATTTTCAGAATTGTGCAAAGCAACCTCTTTTGAAATAGGAATATATTTTGAAGATTTTTCTAATCTGTTTACTAATACAG
>CAZCIV010000031.1:0-14355 GCA_964498595.1 uncultured Flavobacterium sp. | reverse complement strand
TTTCAACAAGAACCAAAAGTACCGTTCTTTCAAACCACAACCGCTAAAATGATCATGGTTGGGATTCTAACTTTAGTATTAATCATTCCACTGGCTTTAGTACAAGAATTAATTGTAGAACGAAGCCAACGCCAAAAAGAAGTCATTACCGAAACCACTGCCAAATGGGGAAATTCGGTTTATTTTTACGGTCCGATTTTAAAAGTGCCATACAAAGATCCAATGTCGGGAGCCAACAATTACGCGTATTTCTTTCCAGAAACTTTGAATAATAAAACTGAAGTTACCATGGTAAAACCTTTGGAAAGAAGCATTTACAAATCAAATGTTTTTACCACAAAAATGCAATTTGATGGTAATTATACCAATCCAAATTTTGCTTCTAAAGGTATTCCTGCTGAAAACATATATTGGAATCGTGCTAAAATATTAATTCGTACAACCAATTTAAAAAGTTTGAAAGACGAAGTAAAAATGAAAATTGGAAATCAGAACTTAACATTTGAATCGGTTGCGAATAGTGCAAATGATAGCATTGAGAGTTTAGAAACTCATTATTTTGATTACCAAAGTATACAAAACGATGCAAAATTCAACTTTACCATTTCGTTCAACGGAAGCAAGCAAGTAAAAATGGTTCCAATTGGAAAAACTACGGATGCTAAAATGACATCAAATTGGAATTCACCTAATTTTAACGGAAACTTCTCACCCATTTCAAGAGAAATTACCGATAAGGGTTTTGAAGCGAATTGGAAAATATTACATTTCAATCGTCCGTTTGCCCAAAACTATTTTGAAGTGTTACCCGAACTAGGAAAATACGCTTTTGCAGTAGATTTTATTACGCCAGTTGACGAATATCAACAAAACGAACGCGCTTCTAAATATGGCTTTTTAGTTATTGGATTAACGTTTTTAATCTTCTTTTTGATTCAATCAATCAGTAAAATTAACATTCATATTTTTCAATATTCGATGATTGGAATTGCATTAATTATGTTCTACACATTATTGATTTCCATAACCGAACACAGTTCGTTTTCATTTGCTTATTTAGTAGCAGGAGCATCTGTAATTGCGATGATTTCCCTTTATTCCATATCGATATTGAAAGACAAAAAATTCCCAATGTTTATAGGAGTTTCATTGAGTGTATTGTATACTTTTATTTACGTAATCATTCAATTAGAAGATTATGCGTTACTAGTTGGAAGTATTGGATTATTCATGATACTAGCTGCCGTAATGTATTTCTCAAGAAAGATTGAGTGGAATAAATAATATAGAATTTAAAAAAATAACTCCGACAACGTATTGAACATTGTCGGAGTTATTTTAATTATAGTTGTTCTATTAATGACCGCCAGAAACTTTTTTATCAAAGTTAATGCCTTGATTTTTAAGAATTCCACTCACTTTCCATGCGTAGAAAGCTAAATAAGCAAAACATAAAACACCTACAATATAACTTGCATGAATTGAGGTTTCGTCAGCAACTACTCCTTGTAACCAACTTACGATTCCTCCACCCATAATCATCATAATCAAAAAACTACTACCTTGACTAGTGTTTTTACCCAAACCACTTACAGCTAATGTAAAAATACAAGGCCATAAAGTACTACAGAATAATCCAACAGAAGTAAAGGCATATACACTTGTCATTCCGGAAGTAGTCATACCAATTAATAACGCCAATATTCCTAAACCAGAAAATATTAATAGCATACGCGCAGGATTTCCTTTACTAGCCATATCAGCACCAATAAGTACTAAAATAATTAAAGCATAAACATAAAAAGGAGTTAAATCATGTTTAGCAATAGCATTAACTAATAAAAATACTCCAAAAGCTAAATAAGGCGCAATGAATCGTAATATTTTCTGTAAATCCATTTTATCTGTAAATGCTTCAACAGCACCTGTCCATCTACCAATCATCAAACTAGCCCAATACAATGAGATGTAAGGCGCAATATCTTTAGTTAAAAACCCTAAATCTTTCTCCATGTATGCAGGTAAATTACTTGCAGTTGATACTTCAACACCTACATATACAAAGATGGCAATCATTCCTAAAATCAATTGCGGATATTGTAATGCATTTTTTCGGTCCTTAGAAATTGAATCATCAGATTCAACAACAGCTTCTGGTTTATCTGGTAATGAAGAAAACTTTAGAAAAACAGCAACTAATAAAAAGGCAGCACCTAATATTAAATAAGGAATTTTAACACTCTCAATATCTAAATTTGTAGCACCTGAAGAAGCCGAACCAAAAATGGCAAAACTTACAATCAATGGGCCAATTGTTGTTCCTAAATTATTAATACCTCCAGCCAAGGTTAAACGTTGAGAACCTGTATTAATTGGACCTAATGCAATAGCTAATGGATTTGCAACTGTTTGTTGAAGTGAAAAACCTAAACCCACTGTAAACAAACCAGATAACATTAAAGGAAATGAACCTGAATTTGCAGCAGGATAAAATAACAATGTTCCTAATGCCGAAATTATTAAACCTAATGCTAATGAATTTTTGTAACCAATTCGATTAATCACATCACCTTTTGTAATATAGGAAATTATCATATAAATAATTGACCCTACTGTATAAGCTACATAAAAAGCTACAGAAACTAATTGACTTTGTCCTTGAGTTAAATCAAAAGCTTCTTTAAAAACTGGAATTAATATATCGTTACTTGCAGCAACAAATCCCCAAAAAAAGAAGACTGTTACTAATGGTATGAATTGTGCCCAATTCGTCTTAACTTGATTTACTTGCATAATTTAGTTTGTTTTTTGTTGTTTGATTAAAGTTTGAATAAATTCAATTTATATTTGTTAAATATAGTGTTATTCATCTTTCGTTTAAAAACAAACTGAAAATTTTTATTAACGAAAACGTTTTCGCTTCAATAAAAAACCCGATGTAAAATCGGGCTTAAATTTATTTGGCTAAAAGAACGTCTTGCTTTTCGTCTACATAATCTTGTAAATACTTAAATCGTTCTGTTAATTGTCCGTTTTCGGTAATTTTTGCTCTTTGTAAAATTCCGTCTTTATCACCATTAAAAAAAGCAGGAATAACGTGTTTCATAAACATTTCGCCAAAACCTTCACTAGCGTCTTTTGGCAATTCACAAGGTAAATTATCAACCGACATTACCATTATTGAAGCAGGATGTGTATAAGGCACTTCTTTATGTTCGCTAGGCAAATAGCCAAAGAAAGGCTCTGCAATAGTGGATGCTTTTAGGGTACAAGCAACAGGACCATCTACATCACAAGAAATATCGGCCACTACTTGAATTTTATTATCAGCGGCACGAAGCATATCACGAGTTAAAATATCAGGCGAACCATTTCCGTGGAAGTGACCTGCAATAAACATATCGGCAACTTTGGTAAAACGTTCGAAATGAGAAACGTAATCTTGTGGATTTTTATAGAAATCGTTATTATCTAAAACCTGACCATCTTTGCGTTTGTTGTAATCTAAAACGTCAATTTGTGTATATACAGGTTCCGTGTATTTTTTATTCAAAAAGTCGTCAACGCTTACCTGTTTGATTTTAATTCCGTCTAAAATTTCTTTTGCTCCCATTCCTACTTTTCCATGACCAGTAAGTACAATCTTGATGTTTGGGAGGATTTGACGTTTTAAACGAGCAATTAAATCTTCTTTTCCACTTAACGTTTCTGCTTTTGGTAAAGTAAACAAATCATATTTAATCCCGAATCCTCTGAAACCGTTATAAGCTCCAACCAAACCAGCATAACGACCGAAGCCTATTAATCTGTGATTTGAAGCATTTACGATAGTTTCATGATCATATAATTCGATATTTTTTTCTAAAATAGCTTGAAGCAATTTACGATTGTAAGGCTGTTTTTTTATCGTATGCGAAAAGAAAAAATACTTTTTATTTGGAATTAAAGCATCAATAGGCACTTCTTTAACACCAAAAAGCACATCGCAATCAGACATATCTGTTTCAATTTGCAAGCCTAATTCGCGGTATTGGTCATCAGAAAAAATTCTGATATCCGAACTTTCTACTTTTATTTCAGCCTCAGGATGAGCAGATTGTAATCGAAGTAACTCTTCTGGAGTAAAAACAACTCTTCTATCAGGTGGATTTTTTCGTTCTTTAATGATTCCGAATTTCATTGTATTTTTATTTTGTAACCAAACGTTGTGTTAATGTTACAAATATAACATTTTAAAAGACTTTATACAAACTCTTTTTTAATTGAAAAAATGGTAGTAATTTTGGTCCACTTTTTGATACGTAATAAAAGGCTGCAAATTGAAAACTGCGACTGAAAACTCAAAAATTGGGGTCGACTGGTTTTGACAGCGAGTGGAATTGATTAGTAAGCACGTCGAGCGTTGTATGTTTAGCTCGTAAATCCAAATGTACGAACTTATAAACGGCGAAAATAATTACGCTTTAGCTGCTTAATCCGAATTATAGTACGATTTGCCTAGTTCCAACAAGGTTGGAAAGCTAGATTCTCCTCAAAAGCCTTGGTTTATGGCGTTTGGTTTAGGGGAACCGTAAAAGTAAACCTAGAGAAGGTAATGCTTTGAATCCTTCTTGACAACTGTAAAGCTAAGTTTAAAGTGGCGGTTTTCAGCCTTGCTTTAAATCGAAAATTCAACAGAAAACTAAACGTGTAGAAAGCTATTTGATTGCTTGTTTGGACGAGAGTTCGATTCTCTCCGACTCCACTAAAAACCCTGTAAAGCATTGATTTTACAGGGTTTTTAATTTTATAGAACATCTTTAAAGTAATAATTACAAATCATCTAATGTTATTATCCGCTCTTTCAATCCATAAACCACTACTTCAATAAAATTTAGGCAACTTGTTTTATCCATTATGGTTTTTCTATGAGCTTCTACTGTTCTTTTACTTATATACAATTGATCGGCAATTTGCTGACAAGTTAGTCCTTTTGCCGACCAAAATATAATTTCTTTCTCTCTAGGTGAAAGCAAGTCTTTATCTAAAGTTAAATGATTATCATTTTGTTTTTCTTTCCATAAAATTGCCTCTTTGACAACATCTGATAAAGAAATATCAAAATAATAATCTTTTTCAATCATGCTCAATACAGCATCTTTGAATGAATCTGTTGAAGAATTTTTTGAAAAAAATCCATTAGAACCCGATTCAAATATTTCATGAATTGATTCTTTAGTGGTAAGTTGTGAAACGGTTAATATCTTAATATCAGTATTCCATTGTTTTATTTTTTTACACAAGGTAAATCCATCCATTACAGGCATTTGTATATCTAATAAAACTAAATCAACAGTATGATCTCGCAAATACTCTAAAAATAAATTACCATCATTAGTATCAAAAACAACTTCTACTGTAGTTATTTGTTCTAATACAAAAATGAGACTCTTGCGAAACAATTCATGATCATCTACCAGGGCAATCTTAAACATAATATTATCGTTTTATTTGAATGATATAAATGTTAAATCCGTCTTTATTAATTTGTTTCATAACAGCTCCAATACTCTTAATTCTAGAAATAATATTCTGTAAACCTCCATTGTGACGTGATTCTAATGCGGAAAAGAAATCAAATGAAATGCCATCATCAACTATTTTTATTTGTAATTCTTTTACATAACTCGTAAAAATTAATTCTACTTTTGAAACACGACCATGTTTCAACATATTCTGAATCAATTCCTGAATCAATCGAAACAATGCGTATTTCTCATGGGAACTCAATTCAAAAGCATTCATATCGCCTTTCAATACAAAAGTAGCTTCTGAATGCGATTGCAAAAAATCGAAATACACTTCTAGTGCTGCTTTTATCCCTTTTTGTTCTAATAAGGGAGGCATTAATTTTTGACTAATTACCCTAACATTATCGGTAGTTTGTTGAAGTGTACTTTGCAACAATTGAACATGAGCTTTAAATTTGGGATCTACTACTCCCGATTCTAATCCAGCTAATGTAAATTTTAATGCATTTAAATCTCCCTGTACTCCATCATGCAAATCTATCGCAATTCGTTCGCGCTCCCTTTTTTCGCTCTCTAGTGCTGTTTGCAATAATAAATTAGCCTCATTACGCTTCATCTTCATAAAATGATTCTGATAAAATAGTACTAAAAACAACAAACCAAATACCAAAAACAGCATAATACCTGTTCCTAAAATAAATGCGGTTTTTATATCTTGAGTTATTTCCATGCAAAACGTAAATTTATGCCAATTTAAAAGTTAACCTGTTAATAGTACTAAGTATTTATACGTAATTATTCAATATTCTTTTCCTAGATTTCCATATACCCAATATTAATAATGTCTTGTGAAAAATATTAAAAAATAAATTAATCAACCAATAATATTGAAAATTAGGTCTTTCGTTTTTATAAATAGCATCTGCAAATAAAAACAAAACCAAAACACCTGTATAATAAAACAAAAATCCTGAAACAAAATAAAAAGTTGGACTCTCCGATAAGGATTGCAATGAAACCTCCATAAACACTCTCTTAAACCAAATAAGAGCATAAATTAAAATTAATAAAGTAAGAAATGAAACCAAATACGATAAGTTATTCATATATTTTTCCATCGTATGAGAAAAAACCAAATAAACAAACATTAAAAAATACAACAAACTACTCACTCGAAACCATTGCTTTCTCTCTTTACCTAAAATGATATAAAAAAAATATTGAATCGTAAAAAAGGATAAAAAATCATAAGTGTAAAACCAAGGAACCGAATTTATTCGCAATAAAAATGTAAATACAAATTCATAAATTCCACCTACAAAACTTAAGATAACAAAAGGTAAAATGGGTTTAATTTCCAAAGTTAAATTCCTCTTAATAATCCAATAAAACAGTAAGGGAAATAAGGAATAAATTATCGTAAAAAGTAATAATATTTTCATAAAGTGTCTTATACAAGTTTTCAAATATAAGGCATTATAATTTGGATTTGTAATTTATCTAATGTTGATTTGTAAAAAATTCCACACCATGTACATGTCACCCATTTATACCTTTTTTTTCTACACTGCAATTATTTCAGGACTTATTCCACTACTCCTTATATTCATAAAAAATTCTAAATTTAACAAATTTAAAAATCCCATTTTACCCTACATTGTTCTTGTATTTATTGCTAGTTTGTACGAATATTTTGGCTCTTATATACTAGAAATAAATACTGTTGCTTGGTTCATGATCTATAAAGTAGGAGCATTTGGTACCTTAAGTTATTATTTTTATCACCTGTTAAATAAAAAATTTAAAGTCATCTTTATAGCGTTTACAATACTATTTACTGTAATATTTTTTATAAATCTTCCTAAAGTAAGCAATGAAACCTTTTTAAATATTAATGGCTTTTTAAATGCTATAATAACGGTATTTATCATTATATGCGCTATTTTATGGTTCAAACAATTACAGTGGAAAATTAATTTAAATTCACATCCTAACTCCTATATAATTTTCGGACTACTTCTTGTTTATTGTGGTACGTTATTTTTGCATTTATTTGGATATAGTATTTACCTAATAAACAAAGAACTATTTTTTACTGCATGGATACTTAATTTATTTCTAAATCTAATAAACAGACTATTGCTCAGTTTTGGTACATGGAAAATTTTAAAATCACTTTCTAAATAATTAAGTATAAATACGTATTAATAACTCTTTTTTTTAAATTAATTTTACCCTTTAAAATAAAACACAAAAAAATGAAGAAAAATTTATTATTAGCCTTATCATTAGGATTAATGATTACGTTTACTGGGTGTAGCAGTGACGAAGATTCAAGTACAGCATCAATTGTAGGAAAATGGAAGTCTGAAAAATTTGATTATTACACAAATGGAGTTCTTGACGAAACTGTAATTACAGTTGAAGAGAATTCAAGTTGTCCAGATTACGTTGAATTCAAATCAAACGGTACCTATGTTTCGATTGAAAATGATGTAAATTGTAATGCAACAGCAGATGCAAGTGGTACCTATACATATAACGGAACAAACATTTTTTACAACAGTGGAGGTGTAACTGAAACCATTACCGTAATTTCATTAACCTCATCTCGCATGAAATATGACATAACCGAAACTTCATCTGAGGGAATCGTTTATAAAACAGTAGGGTACTTAAAGAAAATCAATTAATAAAATTTAAATGGTTTATATAAAAAAAGGTTTACTAATTAGTAAACCTTTTTTTATTCCATTTTTATTACTATTCCATTGAATAAGCTTTGAACTCACCATTTGTAATATTAATAGTTTGGTCATTACTATTTGTTATAGTTGCTGTAAAAGTTCCTTTGATATAATCACCTGTCGATTGTGTTATTGTAATAGTTCCTAATTCCGCAAAATCAAAATCAAAATTCAATGCCTGAGAATCAAATGAAATTTGATACGGATTTTCAAAACTATCATCAACATCAAAAGTTCCATTTGATAACATTAATGGTAACCAAAGAGTTAATTGTGTATCACCAGGATTTGTTAATGTTCCGTTATTTCCATTAATAGTAATAGCTCCAGATTCCGCAGTAATAATGTCTCTGAAATTATAATTAGTTCCATTAATAGTAAACTTAATATAAGTATCTGAGCTTCTAGAATTACTATCATCAGAACTACATGATAACAACGTAAATAAAATTACGGCAATTGATAAGATTTTTTTCATTTTTTAAAGTTTTAAAATTATTGGCAAATCTAAAAATCAAAATGCTTATCCTTCTAAGTATAAATACCTAATTTGTATAACAAAGTAAAAATCTTTTGAAAGTGAAAAAATATTTCAACATCGCAATACTTTATTCTTCTTAATGAAAAAAAATAAAAAAGGCCCGCAAACATTACATCTGCAGGCCATCCTATTTGGGTAAATAAGGACTTATTTTTTTACATCAAAACGATCTAAGTTCATTACTTTAGTCCATGCTGCAACGAAGTCGTTCACAAATTTTTGTTGGTTATCGTTTTGCGCATACACTTCAGCTATAGCTCTTAACTCAGAATTAGAACCAAAAATTAAATCCGCACGAGTAGCCGTCCATTTTAATTCGTTGGTTTTCATATTGCGACCTTCAAAAAGTTCCTGTTCGTTTGAAGTTGCTTTCCAAGTAGTTCCCATTGCTAATAAATTAACGAAGAATGCATTGTTTAATTTATCTTTTGAAGTGCTAAAAATACCGTGTTTAGAACCATCATAGTTAGCATTCAAAGCTCTCATTCCTCCTACTAAAACCGTCATTTCAGGAGCAGTTAATGTTAATAACTGGGCTTTATCAACTAATAATTCTTCTGTAGAAACCGTATATTTTGTTTTTAAATAGTTACGGAAACCATCAGCCTGTGGCTCTAATACTGCAAACGATTTAACATCAGTTTGTTCCTGAGAAGCATCCATTCTACCTGGTGTAAAAGGAACATTAACGGTATAACCTGCATTTTTAGCTGCTTGTTCAACTCCTGTATTTCCAGCCAATACGATTAAATCTGCCAAAGACACTTTTTTATCTTTCGATTTTGCATTAAAATCAGCCTGAATTTTCTCTAACACTGATAATACACGATTCAATTGTGTAGGATTGTTTACTTCCCAACTTCTTTGTGGCTCTAAACGAATTCTTGCTCCATTGGCACCTCCTCTTCTATCAGAACCTCTATAAGTTGAAGCCGAAGCCCATGCCACTGATACCATATCTTGAATACTTAATCCTGATGCTAAGATTTGCGCTTGTAATCCTTTGATATCTTTTTCATTAACTAATTTGTGATTCACCGCTGGAATAGGATCTTGCCAAATTAAATCTTCTTTTGGTGCTTCTGGTCCTAAATAAGTAGTTTTAGGTCCCATATCGCGGTGTGTTAACTTAAACCATGCTTTAGCAAATGCTTCTTCAAATTCTTTAGGATTGTCATAGAAACGTTTTGATATTTTAGCATATTCAGGGTCAAAACGAAATGATAAATCAGTTGTCAACATTGTTGGTAAATGTTTTTTATTGGATTCAAATGCATCTGGAATAATAGCTTTACCATTTTTAGCTACCCATTGATGTGCTCCCGCTGGACTTTTTGTTAATTCCCATTCATTATCATACAAAATTTTGAAAAATCCATAATTCCATTTTGTAGGATTTCCTGTCCAAGTAACTTCCAATCCAGAAGTAATGGCATCAGCACCTTTACCTGATTTATAAGTACTCTTCCAACCTAAACCTTGTTCTTCAATACCTGCTGCTTCTGGATCTGGACCAACATTATGAGCAGGGCCAGCACCATGTGTTTTACCAAAAGTGTGACCGCCTGCATTTAAAGCAGTAGTTTCTTCATCGTTCATTCCCATTCTACCAAACGTTTCTCGGATGTCTTTTGCTGCTAAAAGTGGATCTGGATTACCTGCGGGACCTTCTGGATTAACATATATTAACCCCATTTGAGTAGCTGCTAAAGGATTTTCAAGTTTTCCTTCTGAACTTCTTGCGTGATCTAACCATTTATTCTCAGAACCCCAATACACATGAGATTCAGGCTCCCAAACATCTTCTCTTCCTCCAGCAAATCCATATGTTTTAAAACCCATAGACTCTAGAGCTACATTACCAGCTAAAATCATTAAATCAGCCCAAGAAATTTTATTTCCATATTTTTGTTTTATGGGCCATAATAATCTTCTTGCCTTGTCTAAGTTTCCATTGTCTGGCCAACTATTTAATGGAGCAAAACGTTGTTGACCAGCACGAGAACCACCTCTACCATCACCAGAGCGATAAGTTCCTGCACTATGCCAAGCCATTCTTATCATTAGTGGACCATAATTCCCAAAATCGGCAGGCCACCACTCTTGTGATTGAGTCATGAGTTCTTCTAAATCTTTTTTCAAAGCGAAGTAATCTAACGATTGGAATTCTTTTGCATAGTCGAATTTTGCTCCCATAGGGTCTGACTTCTCAGAATTCTGACGCAATACATTCAAATTCAATTGATTTGGCCACCACTGTTTGTTTTTGTCTACTGTTGTGGTTCCTACAGTCGCTGGTGTAGTCTTAACAGCACTATTGTTGTTCACTTCCGTAGCATGAGGTCCACCATGAGGACTTTCTTTAGAAACACTCATTGTTTTGCCTGTAACCGGACAAGTTGCCGTTTCTTGCGCTATTGCAAATAACCCAAGAAATAAACTGGTTGTTAGTAAAACTTTTTTCATATTAACGATTTTTTGATTTTAATTTTTTCAAATTTCGAATAATATTCAATCGGTTTTTGGGGGTGTGGAATGTTATTTTTTATGTAAGTATAGATTTTATTGATAAATAAAAGTAGTATACTATAAGAAATACCTATTTTAATAGTGTTGCTCTAATACTCCAAAAATACCGTATTAATATTTATATTTGTACAAAATATTAATCATGCAACATATTATCGATCGCTTTATAAGCTACGTTACTATAGACACCGAATCTGATCCAAATTCAGATACTACTCCAAGTACAAAAAAACAATTAGACCTAGCCAATCTTTTAGTAAAAGAACTAAAAGCAATGGGAATGACCGATGTAACTATTGATAAAAATGGTTACGTAATGGCCACTTTAGAAAGTAATGTAGAACATGAAGTCCCAACAATCGGTTTTGTTTCCCATTATGACACTACGCCAGATTTTATTGGAGCAAATGTAAAACCACAAATTGTAAAAAATTATGACGGTGGTGATATCATCTTAAATAAAAAACAAAATATTGTCCTTTCTCCAAGTTATTTCAAAGATTTACTTTTATACAAAGGACAAACTTTAATTACTACCGATGGAACAACTTTATTAGGTGCTGATGACAAAGCCGGAATTACCGAAATTATGTCGGCAATGGAGTACTTAATCCAACATCCAGAAATCAAACATGGAAAAATTAGAGTAGGTTTCACACCTGATGAAGAAATTGGTCGTGGTGCTCATAAATTTGATGTAGAAAAATTTGGTTGTGATTGGGCATATACTATGGATGGAAGTCAAATTGGCGAACTAGAATATGAAAATTTCAATGCAGCTGGAGCTAAAATCACTTTCAAAGGAAAAAGCGTTCACCCAGGTTATGCTAAAGGAAAAATGATTAATTCAATGTTGTTAGCCAACCAATTCATTTCTAAATTACCAAAGAAAGAAATTCCTGAAAAAACTAAAGGTTACGAAGGTTTCTTCCACGTTGTTGGAATTTCTGGCAGTATTGAAGAAACAGTGGTTGAATTAATCATTCGCGACCATAGTGCAAAAAAATTCAAAGAACGCAAAGAGTTCATTCATGAATTAGCCAATAAATTCAATAAAAAATGGCAAAAACAATTTGGTGATGAAATTGTTATTGCAGAAGTTAAAGACCAATACTACAACATGAAGGAAAAGGTAAAGCCTGTTTTTCATATTGTTGAAATTGCCGAAAAAGCTATGAAAGAATTAGGTATAAAACCAATTATTAAACCTATACGTGGAGGAACTGATGGTTGTCAATTATCGTATAAAGGATTACCTTGTCCAAATATCTTTGCAGGTGGTCATAACTTCCACGGAAAATATGAATATGTTCCTGTTGAAAGTATGGTAAAAGCTACAGAAGTAATTGTAAAAATTGCTGAAATTACGGCTTCAACTAAAAAATAAATCTATTTCATAATAAATAAGTATTATAAAGACAGGCTAATTTATAGCTTGTCTTTTTTGTATATTCGCAATTCTATTCTTATTCAATAAAAATTAAAACAATATGTTTCAAAAAATAAACATTAAAAAGAATCTTTTATTAGTTGGGCTTGCTACAATTTCTACTATTACATTAGCACAAGAAAAACATCTTAAAAACATCAAACAATTAACTTTTGGTGGTGATAATGCCGAAGCTTATTTTAGTCCAAAAGGTGATAAACTAACGCTTCAAGTAACCAATAAAGCTTTTGGAGTTTCTTGTGACCAAATCTTCATGCTAGATTTACAAGCACAGGAATTCAATGAAAAGAGTTTGCAATTGGTATCTACAGGAAAAGGAAGAACTACTTGTTCTTTCTACATGCCTGATGGTAAACACATTATTTACGCTTCTACTCACGCATCAGATCATGCATGTCCGGCTCCACCAAAACCTATTGATGGTAAATATCTTTGGGCAATTTATCCTGAATTTGACATTTACATGGCTGATTTAAAAGGAAATATTGTAAAACAATTAACTAATTCTCCTGGATATGATGCAGAAGCTGTTGTTTCTCCAGATGGTAAGAAAATTGCTTTTACGAGTATTAGAAGTGGTGATTTAGAAATCTATGTAATGGATATCGATGGAAGTAATTTAAAACAAATCACTTCTGGATTAGGATATGATGGGGGTTGTTTCTTTTCGCATGATAGCAAGAAAATTGTATTTCGTTCGTCTCGTCCAAAAACTCCTGAAGCGATTAAAGAATATAAAGATTTGTTGGCACAAAATTTAGTAGCGCCATCTGAAATGGAAATCTATACATGTAACATAGATGGTTCTGATTTAAAACAAATCACGAATCTAGGAAAAGCTAATTGGGCACCCTACTTCCACCCTTCTGATAAGAAAATTATCTTTTCTTCAAATCATCATTCAACACGTGGATACGATTTTCAATTGTTTATGATTGATATTAACGGTGAAAACTTACAACAAATAACTTGGGAAAGCGAATTTAATGCGTTTCCAATGTTTTCACCTGATGGAAAAAAATTGGTATTCTCAAGTAATAGAATGCAAAGCAAACCTAGAGAAACCAATGTATTCATAGCAGATTGGGTTGAAGGAGATGCAGCTGAAATTGCTCAACCAAAATCGCTAAAAAAACACATTAGTTATTTAGCTTCTGATGAATTACAAGGTCGTTTAACTGGTTCTGAAGGCGAGAAAAAAGCAGCCGATTACATTGCAAAAGAATTCAAAGCTTTAGGATTAAAACCTTATGCTAACAATAGTTATTTCCAAAAATTCAATTACAAAGTAAAATTAAATCCTCATGCTACAGATGGTTCTGGTGATAAAGCCAATCATGGAACCAATGTTATTGCATTCTTAGACAACAAAGCTTCTAAAACCATTATCATTGGAGCACATTACGACCATTTAGGATTAAACGAACACAACCATTCTACTAAACCTAATTCACATGGCGAAATTCATAACGGAGCCGACGATAATTCTTCAGGTGTAGCAGGAGTTTTAGAATTAGCTCGTATGTTATCAAAAAACAAAACCAAAGAAAATGCAAATTACATTTTTGCTTTATTTTC